>JASHUW010000566.1 GCA_030039815.1 Alphaproteobacteria bacterium | reverse complement strand
CTCGGAAGTGTCGGCGCTGTTGGGCCGCATCCCGTCGGCGGTCGGCTATCAGCCGACGCTGGCGACCGATATGGGCGCGCTACAGGAGCGCATCACCACCACCAAGAAGGGCTCGATCACCTCGGTGCAGGCGATCTACGTGCCGGCCGACGACCTGACCGACCCGGCGCCCGCCACCTCGTTCGCGCACCTCGACGCGACCACCGTGCTGTCGCGGCAGATCGCCGAATTGGGCATCTACCCAGCGGTCGATCCGCTCGATTCGACCTCGCGCATGCTCGACCCGCGCGTCGTCGGCGAAGAGCACTACCAGGTCGCGCGCGACGTGCAGCGCGTGCTGCAGACCTACAAGTCGCTGCAGGACATCATCGCCATCCTGGGCATGGACGAGCTCAGCGAAGAGGACAAGCTGACCGTCGCCCGCGCGCGCAAGATCCAGCGCTTCCTGTCGCAGCCCTTCCATGTCGCCGAGGTGTTCACCGGCACGCCGGGGGTGCTGGTCGAACTCGCCGAAACGATCAAGGGCTTCAAAGGCATCGTCGCCGGTGAGTACGACGAATTGCCGGAAGCGGCGTTCTACATGGTCGGCACGATCGAAGAGGCCGTCGAGAAAGGCCGCAAAATGGCGGCCGAGGCGGCGTAATGGCCGAACGTCTGCAATTCGAGCTGGTCACGCCGGAGCGGCTCGTCCTCTCGACCGAGGTCGAGATGGTGGTGGTTCCGGGCACCGAGGGCAATTTCGGCGTGCTGCCCGGACACTCGCCGCTGATCTCGACGCTTCGGCCGGGCATGATCGACATCTACGAGACACGACCGACGATCTCCGACCGCATCTTCGTCGTCAGCGGCATCGCCGAGGTAACGCCCGAGCGTTGCACGGTGCTGGCCGAGGAGGCGCTGACGCCGGGAAGCTTCGACCGCGCCGCAACCGAGGCGGAGCTGCAGGCGATCGAAGGCAACCTGCCGAGCTTGCGCGAGCAGGTTGCCCGCGCCACCGGCAGCGACCGCGATCGGCTCGCCGCCGAGCTGCGCGGGCTCGAACATCAGCAGGCGATCGCCCGCGCCAAGCTGCAAGCGCTCGCGGTGACGACGTCGCATTAAACCAAGCGCGGGAACTTTATTGCCCGCTGATGTATAAGCGGGCATGGGCTCGTGGGCGCTCGACGACATTCCCTGGCAGCGTTTCGACCCGTCGCGGGTCGATCCCGAAATCGTGCGGCTGGTCAAGGCGGCGAGCCTCGTCGAGGCCAACGGCGCCGCTTATGCGGAGCATTTGTGCCACGTCTTCGCCGACGACCGCGAATTTCAAGACAGCGCGCGGGGCTGGGGCGAGGAAGAGGTGCAGCACGGCGCGGCGCTGGCGCGCTGGGCGGCGTTAGCCGATCCGGGCTTCGACTTCGGCGCCGCATCGGCCCGGTTCCAGGCCGGCTACCGCATCGATTGCGTCAAGATGTTCGCCCGACGCGGATCGCAAGCCGGCGAGATGCTGGCGCGCTGCATCGTCGAGACCGGCACCAGCTCCTATTACACCGCGCTGAAGGAGGCGTCGGCCGAGCCGGTGCTGCGGGAGATTTGCCGCCGCATCGCCGCCGACGAGCTACGGCACTACCGGCTGTTTTACAAGAATCTCAGTGTCTGTCTCGCGCGCGAGCGGCTCGGCCGCTGGGCGCGGCTCAAGGTGGCGCTGAGCCGCGTCGCGGAAAGCGAGGACGACGAGCTCGCCTACGCCTATTACGCCGCCAATGCGCCCGACACCGCCTATGAGCGGAGACGCTGGAGCCGCGCCTACGCGCGGCGCGCCTTCGCGATCTACCGGCCGCACCATGTCGAGCGCGGCGTGGCGATGATTTTGAAGGCGGTCGGCGTCACGCCAAACGGATGGCTCGGCCGGACGCTTGCCGCGCTCTCGTGGCAGGCGATGCGCTGGCGGGCGGGGCGGTTGGCGAGGGAAACCGCGTAAGCCTATTTCCGCGCGTAGTGGTCGGCGAGCACATGGGCGATCACCTGGGTGATCTTGCGCCCGGTCGGGATGTGCAGGAATTCGTTGGGACCGTGCGCGTTGGAATGCGGGCCGAGCACGCCGGTGACGACAAACTGCGCCGCCGGGAATTTCTCGCCGAGCATTGCCATGAACGGGATGCTGCCACCCTCGCCGATGAAGGCGGGCGGCGCGCCGAAGGCGTCCCGCGACGCCTTCTCGAGCGACGCGCCCAGCCATGGCGCCAGCGCTGGCGCATTCCACCCCGTCGACCCAACCTGACCGTCAAAACTGACCTTCGCGCCGTAAGGCGGATCGGCTTCGAGCAGCGCGCGAACGGCCTCCGTCGCCTGCTTGGCGTCGAGGGTCGGCGGCAGGCGCAGGCTCAATTTCGCGCTGGTATAGGGTAGCAGCACATTGCCGGCGTCCCCCGGGAGCGGCAGCCCGGCCATCCCGGTCACCGCGAGCTGCGGCCGCCAGCTGCGGTTCAGCACCAGCTCGGTAAGGTCGTCGCTGACAGCGCCGGCGCCGACGACGAACGGAAACTCGCTGCGCACGACATCGCCCAGCACAGCGGCGGCCTGGCGTGCCTGTGCCAGGCGTTCCGCCGGAACCTGCGCGTAGAGCGCCTCCGGCCGCACCGCGCCGGTCTCCTCATCCTCGAGCCGCGACAGCAGTTTGCGGAAGATGCGGAAACTCGACGGCACGATCCCCGAGGCATGACCCGAATGCACGCCCTCGCTGAGGATTTCAACCGTCAGCGTGCCGGCGACGACGCCGCGCAGCGAGGTCGTGAGCCACAATTGCTGGTAATTGCCGCAGCCCGAGTCGAGACAGACGACGAGCGACGGGCTGCCGATGCGGTCGGCGAGGTGATCGACGTAGAACGGCAGATCGTAGCTCCCGGATTCCTCGCAGGCCTCGATGACCACGACGGCACGAGCGTGCGGCACGCGCTGCTCCCTGAGCGCGGCAAGCGCCGTCAGCGCGCCGAACATCGCATAACCGTCGTCGGCGCCGCCGCGCCCGTAGAGCTTGTCGCCGACGATACGCGGCAGCCATGGCCCGTACCCCTCCTCCCAGCCGACCATCTCCGGTTGCTTGTCGAGATGGCCGTAGAGCAGCACGGTGTCGTCACTCTCGCCGGGGATGTCGATGAGAATCAGCGGCGTGCGGCCTTCGAGCCGCACCACCTCGAGCGTCGCGCCGGGAAAACCGGCGATCTTGCCTCGCGCCCAGCGCTCGAACATCACCACCGCCGCATCCATGTGGCCGTGCGCCGCCCAATCGGCGTCAAATAGGGGCGATTTGTTCGGGATCTTGATGTATTCGACGAGGGTCGGGACGATTTCGTCGCCCCAGCACTGATCGACGAAACCCTTTAATTTGGCGCTGTCGAGCATGCGGTCTCTCCGGGAAAGCGCGGCAATCTACCATCGCCAAACGGCGCCGCCATGATCGTCGTGTTCGGCTCGATCAATGTCGACCTGATCTTTCCGGTGACGCATCTGCCGGCACCGGGCGAAACCGTGCTCGGCGGCGATTACACGCTCGCGCCCGGCGGCAAGGGCGCCAACCAGGCACTCGCCGCGCGCCGTGCGGGATCGAATGTGACGATGGTCGGCGCGGTGGGACGCGACGGCTTCGCCGAGACGGCTTTGACGCTGCTGAGCCGCGACGGGGTCGATCTCGGCCTCGTCGGCACGAGCAGCCGGCCGACCGGCTGCGCCACGATCGCTGTCGATCCGCGGGGTGAGAACCTGATCGCCGTGGCCTCCGGAGCCAACCTCGATGTCGTGGCTGCACAACTGCCCGACCGGCTGCTTAAGCCGGAAACGACCCTTGTCCTGCAGCGCGAGATATCGACAGCGGAAAACGCGATCCTGATCGAACGCGCCTGCGCTCGCGGAGTGCGAATTGTCTTGAGCCTTGCCCCAGCCGGGCCGATCAGTCCAGCGCGAGCTGGTGATATCGATATTATCATCGCGAATGAAGGTGAGGCGGCAACGCTCGGCGCCGATATTGCGCGTGAGCTGCGGCAAGCCCTCGTGGTCACGAGCGGGGCTGCGGGCGCCATGGCCTATCTCCCCGATGGCGGTCAGATCGCCGTGCCGTCACTGCCGATCACGCCGGTCGACACAACGGGAGCGGGCGACACGTTTGCCGGAGTCTTGGGCGCCGGGCTCGACCAAGGCCTGGCGCTGGAGGTCGCGCTGCGCAGGGCGAGCGTGGCGGCGGCGCTGACCTGCTTGGCGGTCGGCGCTCAAACCGCCATGCCCGACCGGGCGGCGATCGACGCCGCGGTCGAGCGGCTAGCGCTTTAGGTGATCGCGAAACTCGGCGAGCAGCGCGAGATACACCGGGCGCTTGAACTCGACGATGAGGCCAGGAAGCTCCGCCGGCTCGACCCATTTCCACGCGTCGAATTCAGCGTGATGATGGCGGTTCAGATCGATATCGATATCATCGCCATCAAACCGCATCAGAAACCATTTCTGACGCTGCCCGCGGAAGCGCCCGCCCCAAGCCGTGCCGGCGAGTGCCGCAGGCAGGTCGTAATAGAGCCAATCGCTTGTCTCCGCGATGATCTCGGCCTTGTCGGTGCCGGTTTCTTCGTAGAGTTCACGCAGCGCAGCCTGCATCGGCGTCTCGTCGGCATCGATACCCCCTTGCGGCATCTGCCAGGCGGGCAGCCCCTGCGGCATGCCGATGCGCCGCCCAACCCAGGCCTTCCCTTCATCATTGACGAGGAAGATGCCGACGCAGGGTCGGTAACCGGAGAGCTCGACTGCGCTCACATGCGGACCACGGATCAGTTCTCGACGTGAGCGCCGCCGAACAGGGCGATCCCGCGCAGCATATCGACCGCACGGGCGAGCTGATAATCGTCGGGGGTGCCGATCACCGTCGGATCGACCGTCGCCTGATCCTCGGGGTTGTCGGGATCGGTCTTGGCAGCGTCCTCTTTCTTCGCGACCGCGTTCGCATCATTTGCCGGATGCTCGATCTTGGCGGCCTCGACGACGATATCGGGCTCGATGCCCTTGGCTTGGATCGAGCGGCCCGAGGGCGTGTAGTAGCGCGCGGTCGTCAGGCGCATCGCGCCATGGCCGGGCAGCGGGATGATCGTCTGCACCGAGCCTTTGCCGAAGGAGCGCGTGCCCATCAGGATCGCGCGGTGGTGATCCTTCAAGGCACCGGCGACGATCTCGGAGGCCGAGGCCGAGCCGCTGTTGATCAGCACCACCATCGGCAGCCCGCCGGTGATGTCGCCGGGATGCGCGTTGTAGCGCTGCGCATCGTCGGGCCGTCGCCCTCGCGTCGAGACGATCTCGCCCTTGTCGAGGAAGGCATCCGACACCGCGACCGCCTGATCGAGCAGCCCGCCGGGATTGTTGCGCAGATCGAGCACGATGCCCGCGAGCTTGTTTCCGGCCTGCTGCTTCAAATTCTTCATCGCGTTTTCGAGCCCGACATCGGTCTGCTCGTTAAAACTGGTGATGCGGACGTAACCGATATTGCCGTCTTCGAGGTGCGAGCGGACTGATTGGATCTTGATGGTCGCTCGCGTCAGCTTGACGTCGAACGGGTCCTTGCCGGCGCGACGGATGCGCAGCGTGATGTCGCTGTTGACCGGTCCGCGCATCTTTTCGACCGCCTCGGGCAGGGTCATCCCCTGCACCGGCTGGCCGTCGATCTGAGTGATGAGGTCGCCCGGCTTCAGGCCGGCGCGCGCCGCCGGCGTGTCGTCGATCGGCGACACCACCTTGATGAGGCCGTTCTCCATCGACACCTCGATCCCGAGCCCGCCGAACTCGCCGCGGGTCTGGACCTTCATATCGTTGAAGTTCTTGGCGTTGAGATAATTCGAGTGGGGATCGAGCGAGGTCAGCATGCCGTTGATCGCGCCTTCGATCAGCGTGTCGTCGCTGACGTCGTCGACATACTCGCTGCGCACCTTGTCGAACACATCGCCGAAGAGATTGAGTTCCTTATAGGTCTCGGCGGTGTTGGTGGTGGCGGTCGAGGTCGCCGCCACCGCGCCGATATCCCGCTGCAACGGCAGGATGAGGAGCGCACCCGCAAGCGCTGCGATCAGCCCCAGTCTTTTCATTCGCGCACCCTAGTGTCTTCGGTTTTCTGGTCGCGGCTTGCGAGCCACGGTTGGGGGTCGACCGGCCGCCCGTCGCGGCCCAATTGGAAATAAAAGCCGGCGCCGGCCCCCTTGTCACCGACGTCAGGCAGGCTGCCGACCGGCTCGCCCGCCAAAAGCCACTGGCCCATCGTCACATCGACACGGCCCAATCCCGTCAGCAGCGAATGATATCCGCCGGCATGACGAATGATCAAGATAAGCCCGTCGCTCTGGA
>JASHUW010000565.1 GCA_030039815.1 Alphaproteobacteria bacterium | reverse complement strand
GGCTCGGCGAGATCCAGGCCTTCACCAAATGGGTGCCGCACCCCGGGCCGATGACCCGGCGCGTCGTCGAGGAAGCGGTCGGGGTGTCGCGGCGGCGGATGGGGGTCGAGCGGCTCGACCTCCTGCAATTCCACTGGTGGGATTACGGCGATCGGCGCTATCTCGACGCGCTGAAGCACCTCGCCGATTTGCGCGACGAAGGGCACATCCGCCACCTCGCGCTGACCAATTTCGACACCGAGCGGCTTGGCGTCATCGTCGAGCACGGCATCCGCATCGTCTCGAACCAGGTGCAGTATTCGCTGGTCGACCAACGACCAGCGGCGAAGATGGCGGCGTTCTGCGCGGCGCACGGCATCACGCTCTTGACCTACGGCACGCTGCTCGGCGGGCTGTTGTCGGAGGCTTGGCTCGGTCGCCCCGAGCCAAGCCGCTACGAGCTGTCGACGATCTCGCACCAGAAGTACAAGAACATGATCGACGCCTGGGGCGGCTGGGCGCTGTTCCAGGAATTGCTGGCGTCGCTGAACGGGGTCGCCGGCAAGCATCGGGTTGGCATCGCCGAGATCGGTGCGCGGGCGATCCTCGACCGGCAGGCTGTCGCCGGAGTCATCATCGGCGCGCGGCTCGGCCTCGCCGAGCACATCGCCGCGAATGCGCGCGTGTTCGACATCGCGCTCGACGCCGAGGACGAGGCCGCACTCGCGCCGGTACTCACCAAGGGCAGCGACCTGATGCGGGCGATCGGCGATTGCGGCGACGAATATCGATGAGCGAGGCCGAGCGCCGTCAGCTTCTCGCCGATATCGTTCGCGCGGCGCCGTCGTTGATGCAAGTGCTGACCGTGCTGCGCGGGCTCGACCTACCGGACTGGCTAGTGATGTCCGGCGCCGTGTACCAGCGGGTGCTCAACCACCTGACCGGACGCGCGCCCGACTACGGGGTCAGGGACTATGATGTCGGCTATTTCGATGCCGCCGACGTTTCGTACGACGCCGAAGACGTCGTGATCCGCCGGGTCGCCATGGCGTTCGACGAGCCGTTGCGCAGCCAGGTGGAGGTACGCAACCAAGCGCGCGTACATATCTGGTTCGAAGACCATTTCGGGGAGGCGTACACGCCGTTGTCATGCGCGGCGGAAGCGTTGCAGCGCTTTGTCTCACCGACCTTCGCGGTCGGCGTGCGCCTCGACGCCGATGGCGGCTTCCACATCGAGGCGCCGTTCGGTCTCGCTGATCTGTTCGCGTTGCGGCTGAGACCGAACCCGCAACGGCCGACGCAAAACTATGCCCGCACGGCGGCCCGCGTCGCCGCGCGCTGGCCGGAATTGACGATCGAAACCTAGCGGAAGAACTCGACCTTGGCCTCGCGGAACCAGAGGAAATTGGCCGGGCCGGCCGAGAGCGGGCCGTTGATCGCGAACACCGCGATCTCGAACCGCTCGCCGGGCTGGACGATGTTGTTCCCGAGCACCAGCCGGTTCGGCATGTTGAAGCCCTGGATGCAGGCGGGGCTCGGCCTTCCGGCGGCGCGCGGCAGCTCGCCGTTGACCCATACCTCGGCGTAGTCGTCGACATTGACGCGCAGCACCGCCTTGGCGCCGGCGGTCGCGAAGCCCTGCGCCTCGTCGGGGATGGTCAGCGTGGCGCGGAACCAGACAAAGGAGAGGATGCCGCCGCCGCGCCGGCCGCCGAGATCGGTCGGGTCGACGAGCTCCCAGGCGCTGTCGTCAAAGCCGACCACCTCGGCATGCGGGTCGATGTCGTAGGTGGTCTTGTATTCCGGCCGCGAATCAGAAAGGGCCGGCACCTCGATGACCTTCGCTTCCTTGGCGCGCCACACGGCGCCGAACGCGGCCGAACCCTCCTTGGTCATCAGATCGACCACATGCACCGGCGGGATCAGCGGCGCCGCCGGCGGGGTCGGCGTGAGCAGCGGATTGATCGGCGGCGGCAGGGATTTGGTCGGGCAGGTGTAGGAATTGGCGGGCATTTCATTCTCCTGGCTTAGATGGGTTATCCGAATCCTTTCGTCGTCCCCGCGAAAGCGGGGACCCAGGAATCGTCAGACGGCTATCTCGTCATAAAGGTCATGCCATCCTGGATTTTCACGCTCGATTAGTTGGAGCTTCCAGGTGCGGCGCCATTTCTTGATGCGCCTTTCGCGCAGGATCGCGCTTTCCATCGTCGGGTGAACTTCGAAAAAGACAAGCCAATAGACCGAATAGTCGCGCGTGAAGCCAGGAACCGCCCCAGAACGATGTTCCCAAACACGCCGCGCCAGATCACTGGTCACGCCGACGTAGAGTGTTCCGTTGCGACGGCTGGCCAAAATGTAGACGCAGGGCTGCCAAATCCGCGAGGTTCCGTCACCAACCCTGGGTCCCCGCTTCCGCGGGGACGACGAGAGGAAGGGCTCCATCGACAGCGTCAAAGCGGCCCGAACGCCGGCGGCGGAATGCGGCGCCTGGAGGCGGCTTCGTAGGCGGAGGCGATCTTCAAGACGACATCCTCGCGGCCGGGTTCGGCGCGGAACACCAGGCTGAACGGCAGTCCCGGCTCGGGGAGGGTCGTCGGCCCGGCGGCCGGCGCGGAGACATAGCGCATGCCGTCTTCGGACAGCTTGAAGACCGGGTCGTAGACCGTCGTCACATAGCCCGCCGGCACCAGCATTTCGGTCAGCCCGGCATTGGGGCCGTACATCGTCTCGGGGCGCAAATTGTTGCCGCCGCCTTGCGGGTCGTTGGCGCCGCCGATGATCGCCGGCGGCAGCGGGGTGTGCAGCCGCACCAGCGCGTCGAGCCGGTTTTCCAGCATCACCATCATGTCGAGCCGGCGCAGCAGCTCGCGCAGCATGATGCGCTCGTCGACGCCCTGCCTTCCGCACAGCTTGTTGCGCGGGTCCTCGACCTCCTCCCAGTTCTTGAAGGCGGCGCGGCCGTCATCGCCCCAGAATTTCGAGCGGCGATTGAGCTCGGCGAAATCGTCGAGGCCTTCGTGGAAGCCGCGCGCCGCCCAATCGGCGGCGCGGCGTGACAGATATTGCGGGATGTGGAAACGGAAGCTCATCGCCAGCTCCTGGTCCTGGATCGTCGCGATATCCAGGTTGCGCGGCGGCGCGACGCGGCCCTCGGCGAGCGCGACGCAGTAGTCGATCGGCGCCATCTCGCCCGAGCCGAA
>JASHUW010000564.1 GCA_030039815.1 Alphaproteobacteria bacterium | reverse complement strand
GTCAAGGTGCCGGTGCAGCTTTGGAATACGGAGCACGGCGGTGACGGGGTCGAACCCGAGGATGTCGCTATGGTCGACAAGAGCCTGCCGGCGCCGCACGAGTACCACTTTGTGCCCAATGCCGGGCATTTCGTCTTCCTCATTCCGTGCCCGGAGGACGTGGCGGCCCGCAAGCCTCAACTCTGCGTCGATCCGCCCCGGTTCGATCGCGTCGCGTTTCACAAGCAGTTCAATGCCGATGTGCTGGCGTTCTTCCAAGCGAAGCTGACCGCGCCTTAGACGTCGCGCAAATACTTCTCCTCCAACTCCCGCCACTGGGCGGTACCGACCGCTTCCTCGCGTTCCTGGAAGGTGCAGAGCTCGTGCTCGATGCGCCTCGCATGGCCGTCTTCCTTCAAGACCGCGAGCACCTTCTGCGCGGCGCGGATCGCGGCGCGGTGGGTCTGCGACGGATAGATGCCAAGCCGGAAACCCATTTGCTTCAACTCGCTTGCCGCAAGCATCGGCGTCTTGCCGCCTTCGAACACGTTGACGAGGTTCGGCCCATTGACGCTGCGGCCGACGATGCGCAACTCGTCGACCGATTGCGGCGCCTCGACAAACCCGACATCGGCGCCGGCTTCGAGATAGGCGTTGACCCGATCGATCGCCGCTGCGAGCCCCTCGACCGCGCGCGCGTCGGAGCGGGCGATGATGACCATGTCGGGGTCGCGCCTGGTGTCGACCGCTGCCTTGATCTTGCCGACCATCTCGGCCTTGGAGATCACTTCCTTGCCCTCGTAATGGCCGCATTTCTTGGGCGCCACCTGGTCTTCGATGTGGAACCCGGCAACCCCGGATTTCTCGTATTCGCGCACGGTGCGGATCACGTTGATCGCGTTGCCGTAGCCGGTATCGGCATCGGCGATGACCGGAATGCCCACCGCCTCGACCGTGAGGCCGATAAAGCGCACGTTCTCGACCACGGTCAGGAGGCCCAGATCGGGGTAGCCGCTGGCGCGCGAATAGCCGCCGCCGGTGAGATAGACCGCCTCGAACCCCGCCGCCTCGACGAGCCGCGCCGTGAGCGTGTCGTGGGCGCCGGGCACCATCGTATAGCCGCTTCGGGCGATCAGCTGGCGCAATTGCTGGCGTGGGTTCATGGCGTTCTCCCTTGACGGCGCGACGCGGCAGGGGAGCGCTCCAAAGCGGCGCTGTCAACCGAGCGTTAAGCAAGTCCGGCTAGGGTCTCTCGTCATCTTGCACGGCAGGTTTCAGCATGAAATCGCTTGTACCGGCATTTCTCGGCGCTCTCGTCCTGCTGCCCGCGGCGACATGGGCCGACGACGCGAAGCCGCCGGCTGAGGCGAGCGCCCCGCAAGCCCAAGGCTGCGGCATGGCGGACAGCGCCTTCGTCAACCAGGACGGCGGGACGGTCACGATCAACTGCGTCGGCGTCACCGCGGAATTCGGCAGCCAACTCGCGGGCATCCTCACCTATGTGCTGCAGCGCCGGCTCGACCCCGAGATTGTCATCGCCAAGCTCGATGAGATCGACGGCGCGCCGGCCGCCAACACGCCGCGCAACCTGACGACCGACCAAGGCCAGGCCATCGTGCAGAGCCTGATAGCGAGCGCCAAGCCGGCGACGATCGCGGTCACCGCCGATCCCGACGAGCCCGACGCCGCCAATTACGCGCTGGCAATCGCCACCCGGCTCGGCATGGCCGGCTGGCAGATCGTCGGCAGCCAGATCAGCCGCACCGTGCCGCCCGGCCTCGAAGACATTCACGGGATCGTGCTTGTCGTCCACGACGAGAAGAAGCCTCCGGCGATGGCCGATGAGCTGAAAAAGGCGATGGCCGCGGCGAAGATCTTCCTGCCGATCATCTCGCGTCCCGAGGTCGCGCCCGATGCGGCGATGCTGTGGATCGGCAAGCGCCCGGTGCTCAACGCCGCCGCGACGCAATAGCGGTATCGCTTCGCCCCGCTCGTCCGACTAATTTGCTCCCGACCAGCAGGGAGGGAGCCGCCATGACATTCCAGGTTCGACGCGTCGTCACCGGCCACGATGCCGACGGCAAGGCGATCGTCACGATCGACGACGCGGTGCCCGGCCGCTCGATGCGACCCGGCGTCACCGCTTGCGTCGCCTGGACCAGCGAAGGCTTCCCGGTCGACAATAACGGCGACGCCGACGAAGGCAGACGCCAGACCGGCACGACGCACGCCAACGGCACGGTGTTTCGCATCATCGAGTTCGCGCCGGGGAACGGGCCGCGCAACCACCGTACCGACTCGATCGACTATGCCTGCATCCTGTCAGGCGAGATCGACATGGACCTCGACGGCGAAGAGGTTCACCTCAAGGCCGGCGACGTCATCGTCCAGCGCGGCACCATCCACAACTGGATCAACCGGGGCAGCGAACCCTGCGTCATCGCCTTCGTGCTGATCGCAGCGCATTCCGCCATGGCCGGCGGCAAGATACTGCCCGCGGTCGGCTGATTACGGCTTCGCCGCAGCAGGGGGCGGCGCTTCGGGGGCCGATGTCGTGGCCGCGGGCGGCGAAGGCGGCGTTTCCGCAGCGGCGGCCGGTGACGGCGCGGACGGATTGGCGGCGGCTTTCGCCGCAACGGCTTTCACCGCATCCACCGCGTCGAGCTGCGCGGTGACGAAGGCGGGCGGCACGGTCACTTCGAGCGTCTTGCCGTTGGCTGAGGTGAAGGTGACGGTGAACCCGTCTCGGTGCGCGCGCAGGTAGTCCTCGGGCAATTCGGCAGCGAACTCATCGGCAAAGGAGCAGCCCTGTTCGCAGCTGATTTGGTTGCGGCTGATCGGGATCAACTTGAGCTTGGCGTTGGTGGTGTCGTAGACGCCGTTCCACAAATAGGGGCCGCCG
>JASHUW010000563.1 GCA_030039815.1 Alphaproteobacteria bacterium | reverse complement strand
GACCCCGAGCCCTTCCGACAGGCGCCGCTCGTCGAGCCGCACCTCGTCGGGCGTGCCGTAGATGTCGATCGCGCAGATCGCCCGCTTCAGCGCCGCATAGGCAAGATCGCGGTAGGTCGTACCGGTGTCGAGCCGCGCGATATCGAGTGGGAGGGCATCAGCCATATGCTATGGTATCTGGTATACCAGACCAAACGCAACCGGCTTCTCCACCCGCCAGGGAAGCACATCGGGGGAGCCCATCATGGAAACAAAAAATCCCGACCAAAGTAGTAGTCCAAGGATGTCCGGACGAACGCCGCAACGGACACGATAATCCCGGTCTTTACGCCCGCGCCGAGGCAGCCGACACCGTGCGCCGCCATCAGGCAAATCACCGCCAGCCCGGCGTTCATGATCGCCCAAGGCAGGTAGGCGCTGAGTTGGTTTGCGCCCAACCGCAGCCACTGGTTCTTCAGCCAGTCGAGAGCCAGCACCCCGACATCGAACAGGAGCATCGCGCCCATCCACCAATAGAAGATTTCGGGCGTTGTCGGCGAGGCGGTGACAAGGCTGCTGGTCGTCCCGGGTATCGCCTGCGCGATAATGACGAACAAAACGGCGGTCGTTAGCAGCATATAGACATCCCAAATGTAGGATGCCCGTTCGGCAAATCCTCGGGGTTGCTTGTTGAGATACTTCAGGTCCAGGGATCGATCGCCACCGTGAAAGATTGGAACGACGGTGATCAGAAAGACGAAAAACAGGCAGAGGGTAATCTTGTCGCCGGTAAAAAGCTTCGAGCAGGCCAGCGTTATCGCGAGACCGACGACGATCTGATAGACGCGCTTGAAGTGATCGATCAGACGGGCGCGCGCTTGGTTGGGGTCGGGAGGCGTCAAGCTCATGCCGCTCTCGCTTCAATAGCTAAGCACCGCTAGCATAACGAGCTTCATGATCGACGGGCGAACAGATGCATCTCGATCGAGTGGCCGATACGACATGGGTGGTTGATTTTCCACGCTCCACTCGCGGGCTTTGGTTTTCGCCGCAGTCGCTCGCGTCTATAGTCGTACGATGACGCGAGGATCGCCGAGGCTTGGCAGGTTGCGGGTCTACCTGGCAGGACCCGATGTGTTCCTGCCAGACGCCATTGCTATTGGCCGTCGCAAGAAGGAATTATGCGCATATTACGGGTTTGAGGGCCTTTTCCCATTCGACAACGAGGTCGATGCCGCCGCGGGGGGCACCCCTGTCGATACGCTGATCTATCGCGCCAATGCGGCAATGATTCGCCGCGCAGACTGCGGCATCTTTAATCTGACGCCATTTCGGGGCCCCAGCGCCGATGTCGGTACGGTATTCGAGCTCGGCATGCTGATCGGGCTCGGCAAGCCGGCCTTCGCCTACACCAATAACCCGCTCGATCTGCTCGACCGCGTTCGCGGGCTAGGCACGACCGAGTTCGCGCACGGGGTCTGGCGCGACTCGAACCGCATGAGCGTCGAGAATTTCAATAACACAGACAATCTGATGATCGACGCGGCGCTGCGCGACCAAGGGCATCCGATCATCCGGCATGCCGCGCCGGGCGACCGCCTGTTCGACGATCTCGGCGGTTTTGAAAAGTGCCTGAGCTTCGCCGCCGAGACTTTGACCGCCGCCGCAGCGCGTTGAGCCGGTTGACCGACCCGCCGAATAGGTCGCGGGTCATCGCATGAAGGGGGAGCCGGATCATCCGGCTCCCCTCAAGCGTTACTCCGCCGCCGCCAGGTTTGGCGTCGCTTCCAGCGGCAGGCCGGGATGACCGGTCAGCCGCTCGCCTTCTTTCCACATCTCCAGCGCCCGCTTCTTCATCTTCGGGAAGACCTCGGCGATCTTGCCGGTGTCGAGATCGGCCGCGACACCCGGATAGCCGGCGCGGGTGATCATCGCCGGCAGCTTGCCGGTCGCGAACTGTTCGAGCGTCCACTCCAGCGGATCCTCGACCAGCGTCCGATCCCAATAGATGCGGTGGTTCTTGTTGCGCGGGCCGTAATGGTAATGCGCGCCGTTCCAGAAATGGTCGAAGGCGAGCAGCTCGGTCTCCTCGGTGTATTTCTTGCCGGGCGTGCCGCCGATATCGGCCAGCACGTGGATCGCGAGCCCGCCATCGCCCATCGGCAGCCGCCGCATCTCGAGCCCGAAGCGGATATTGCCGGCCTCGAAGATGTCGGTGCCGCGATTGTGCTTCACGGTGTTGCGCTTGGTGGCGTAGGTCTCGCGCGCGCAGGCCTCGACCTCGGGCAGCACGTCGCGCACCGCCTTCATCTTGACGGTCTTGGCGATCGCCGGATAGCCGGCGCGCTCGAGCATTTTTTCGAGCTTCGCGCCGAGCGTCTTGATCGTCCAGCCGATCGGGTTGCCGCAGGCGATCGGGTCCATCTGGTAGTGATTGGTCAGCATCGCGCCGCCCAGCATCTCCGGCCCGGCGACCGCCAGCTCGCGGTTCTCCGGCCCGTAATCGTAGCTCTTCTCGATGTCGAAGCAGTTGAACCGCAGCAGGGTCGTGTCCCTGCCGCCGACCTGCGCCCTGACCAGGATGGCGACGCCCTGATCGGCGTGATCCTGGATGTTCTCGTCCC
>JASHUW010000562.1 GCA_030039815.1 Alphaproteobacteria bacterium | reverse complement strand
ATCCGGCACTGCGGCCGCGCTCCGCGAGCGGCAGCTCACCAAGCCGGCGGGCGCGCTTGGCCGGCTTGAGGAATTGTCGCATTGGCTCGCCACCTGGCAGGGCCGCCATCCGCCGCGCATCGACCGTCCGCGCACTTGCGTCTTCGCCGGTAACCATGGGGTCGCGGCGCGCGGCGTCTCGGCCTATCCCGCCGCGGTGACGGCGCAGATGGTGCAGAATTTCATCGCCGGCGGCGCGGCGGTGAACCAGCTGTGCCGCGCCGTCGATGCCGATCTGCGCGTCTACGAGATGAACCTCGAACAGCCGACCGCCGATTTCGTCGATGGCCCGGCGATGAGCGAGGCGGACTGCGCCCGCGCGATCGCCTACGGGATGATGGCGGTCGAGCCGGGTATCGACCTCTTGGCGCTGGGCGAGATGGGGATCGCCAACACCACCTCGGCCGCGGCGCTGTGTCTGGCGCTGTTCGGCGGCAGCGCCGAGGAATGGGTCGGGCCGGGTACCGGCGTGGTCGGCGCCGCGCTCGACCAGAAGCGCGAGGTCGTCGCCGCCGCGGCCGAACGGCATCGTGAGGCTGCGGGCAACCCGCTCGAACTGCTGCGCCGGCTCGGCGGCAACGAGTTGGCGGCGATCGCCGGCGCGGTGCTGGCGGCGCGCATGGGCCGCGTGCCGGTGCTGCTCGACGGCTTTACCGCGACCGCCGCCGCCGCCGTGATTTACGCCGCCGATCCGCGCGCGCTCGATCATTGCATCGTCGCCCATGTCTCGGCCGAACCCGGACACAGGAAGCTGCTCGACACGATTGGCAAGCCGGCGCTGTTCGATCTCGGCATGCGATTGGGCGAAGCCTCGGGCGCGACGCTGGCGATCGGCATTCTCAAAGCCGCCGTCGCCTGCCACAATGGCATGGCCACCTTCGCCGACGCCGGCGTCAGCGGACCCGTCTAGGCGATGCGCCTGCTGTCGGCGCTCGGCCGTCGCCTGCCGCCGGGCATGGCGGCGTGGGCCAGGCGTCGCCTCCGGCTGCCGCCGGGCCAGTGGGAATATGTCGCCGACCATTGGCCCGATCGCGATGCGCGCGCCGCGGGCTGGGCACACCCTTCGGTCGCCGCCGTGCTGGTTGAGCACTGGCCGGCCTATGCGGCGGCGCTCGACGGCACCGCGCCGCTCGGTGTGTGGCCCTTGGCGCCAAACGCGCGCGACGAGCTCGCGCACAATCTGATGATGAGCTTCGGCTATGTCCTCGCCCGCGCCAGCGCGGGCCGAACAGCGCTGTCGGTGCTCGATTGGGGCGGCTCGATCGGCCATTATGCGCTGGCCGCGCGGCGGCTGTTCCCCAACATCGCCTTCGACTACACGATCCGCGACCTGCCGGAAATCTGCGCCACGGTCGCGACCCTGCTGCCGGATGTAAAGACCGCCGCGACCGACGATGCTGCGTTCTCGCGGTCCTACGATCTCGTCTTCGCCAGCAACTCGATCCAATACGCGCCCGACTGGAAGCTCCTCATCCGCCGCTTGGCCGCGGCCGCACGGCGGTGGCTGTTCATCACCTGTGTTCCGGTCGTCGCCGATAGCGACGATTTCGTCATCGTTCAGCGCCCTTATGCCTATGGCCTGACGACCGAATACATCTCGTGGGTATTCAACCGACAAAAGCTGTTGAAATCGTTTGAGGAGCTCGATCTCATCCTGGTTCGCGAGTTCCTCGCCGGCGGCGCGATAAACGCCCATGGCGCCCCCGAGATCGCGCGGCATGAGGGCTTTCTGTTTCGCCGCTGAGCGGCGTGGCTCAGGCGATGCAGAAGATGCTGTCGCGGCGCAATCCGGCGGCGATCGCCCTGATACTGTTGCCGAGCGCGCGGACCGGCCTTGTCCCGCCGCGCAGCAGCGGCTGGGCGCGCTGCTCGTCGCGCCGCAGCGCCCTCATTTCGCGCTCTGCCGCCACCAATTGCCGGATATAGGGGATGTAGAGCCAATCGCGCGTCGCCCGGTCGAGCGTGGCGCCGTAATCGCCGAGCCGGGTCTGCCACAGGCTCGGCGCGGCCTGACGCAATTTGTGGAAATGAAAGAAGATCACCGGCTCGCCGCGGAACGACAGCTCGCCCCCGGCCGAGCGAGCGAGCCGGCCCGTATCCAAGTTCCACGGCGCGACATTGACGCCGGGATGCTCGATGATCTGGACCCCGGAAAATTTTAGCGGGAACTGGTCGAGGTATTTCTGGTCGGCGAAGCGGTCGCCCTCGAGCCGGTCGTAACACCATTCGATACAGGAGGCGCGCCACCAGGAAAGACAGGCAAGTCCCGCCTCGTCGCGCCGGAACGTCACCCAGCCGACATTGTAGAGGCCCCACTTCTCCAGCGCGCGGTTGCGTGCGGAATAGCGATGCGGAACGATTTGCACCGAAGAATCACGGAACGCATCGAACAGAAACGATGGACTCTTATAGAAATGAATATCAGCGTCTACATAGGTGATCAATTCAATATCCGGATTGCGGTTGAACAAAAACGACATCAAAACCGGTGTGCAGGTGAAATAATATTCGAGCGTCGATCGGCTTCCTTTGATGGAAAAAAACTCAGGGTCGGCGCTTTCGACATCCGATAATTTCACCGGAGAAACGCCATCGAGGTTGAGGGAACGCAGCGTCTCATGACAAACATCGTCGAGGCAGAGCACCCATAGCCGGCCGTCCGGCGAAACCCGCCGCAGCGAATGGTAGAGGGCAAGGCCGCGCGATAAATAGCGGCTGTCGAAATAGGTGCAATAATGAGCCATTTATATTCTTAATATACTGCGGTTGCGTGTTGAGTTTTTCCCAAAGCGGCGACGCTGCAAGTGTTGAGGCGTCTTAACACGCGGCCGGTTGCGGCGGAAGCTGTTTGCGCCGCGGCGCGCGTGGTACACGACACGCGCCGCTCCGGCCTTAGCCATGCGATCGCGGGAGAGATCGAGCCAGGATGGGACGTCAGCTTCTCGTCGGCGTCGCCGTCCAGGCGGCTGTTTACCTCCAGAGCCTGGTACTGTTCCCGATCGTCATCCGGCACGCCGGGGCCTCGACCTATGGCGAGTTCGTCGTTCACCTGACGCTCCTCTACCTGATGTTTGGGTTATACGCGTCGGGCGTTCCGTATCGCTACCGGCGCGACCTGGTTTCGGCGCGGACCGCAGGCGAGAGACGCGGCCTGTTTGGCCCGCAATTCGCCTTTCAGCTGGCTTGCGTCGGGGCGGTCTCCGCCGCGATCGTCATCTGGGCTTGCCTGTCGGATGCAGGCGGTAGCCCGATGTCGCGAGCCTCGCCGCTCATCGCCTGGATCATCGCGAACACCTTCTATCGCCTGGTGGCGGATTATTTTCGCTACACGCTGCGCATGGGCATCTTCAATTTTCTGAGCGGTGTGCCGCCGTATCTGTTTCTCGCTTTCGTCGTCTCGGTTGTCTTCGCGCGCGGGGCGCTGTCGGTCGATCGCCTGATCGTCATGCAGGCCGCGAGCTTCGCGCTGCCCGCGCTGCTGCCGCTCGGCAAGATGCTGCGGGAAATCGGCGTGCCGCGCCCAACGCTGCGCTGGCGCGCCGTCGTCGCCGATTTCAAGCTGGGTGCGCCGCTGACGCTGGAGCTGATCATCGACTTCCTGCTCGCCAGCAGCGATCGGTTGCTGATCGCCGCGTTTCTCTCGCTCGCCGCCGTCGGCTCCTACCAGCCGGCCTACACGCTCGGCATGCTGGTGATCTTTCTGCCTCGGGTGTTCGACGCGATCATGCTTCCCAACCTCAACCGGCTGATCGACCGGGGCAAAATCGCCGAGGCCGAAGGGCTGATCCAGGTCATGCTGAACCTGTTGCTGCTGATCGCGCTGCCCTTCGCCGCCGCCAGCTTCTTGATCGCGCCGACCCTGCTGCGCGTATTGACCAACGCGGAGATCGCCACGGCATCGCGCTGGGTGACGCCGGTCGTCGCCTGCGCCGCGATCTGCTACGGCGCGATGCTGATCGCCGGACAGGTCGCGTTCGCGCTGCGCCGGACCCGCGTGATCGCGGTGGCCAATGCGTCGGGCGGCGCGATCAACATCGTTCTCAATCTTCTGCTCTTGCCGGTGTTCGCCAGCATCCTGCTGCCGGCGGTAACGACGCTGGTCGGCTACGCCGTCGGGTTGGCGCTGACGACCCTTTCGCTGCGTCGCTATTGGCGGTTCCGCATCGATTGGCCGGGTGCGCTGCGTTGCCTCGTCGCCGCGGCGGCGATGACGCTCCTGCTGCATCAACTCGGCTATCGCCCCGGTGTCTTTACCGCGCAAAACCCGGCGACGCTCGCTGCTTCGATCACTGCCGGCATCGTCGTCTATTTCGCCGTGCTCTGGGTCAGCGGCGTCAGGATCAGGGATTTCCGCGCCGTGCTCGGCCATGCCGGCGGCCCCGAGGAAGCCCTCTAGAGATAGCCGAGCCGCGCCATCAGCGGCTCAGCGGCACGCGTAATATGTTCGACGTCGCTCGGCGACAGTGGCTGGCGCGGTCCGGCGATGGCCTCCTTGCGGACAAAGTCGAAGCCGTTGAGAGCGGGGTGAGAGGCGTTGAACATCGTCTCGTCCTCGCGCATTCGCTCGATGCTCGACCGCTCGACCGCGAGCCGGACGATTTCATCCGGCAAGTCGTGGCCGAGCATCCGGTAAACCCGCTTCAGCTCGCCCGCCGTGTCACGCAGCAGATCCTCGTATTTCAGCACCATGAGACTTTGGCTCGGTTCGGCCTCCTCCAGCCACGACGCCACGTGGCGGCGCCAGCTCTCGATGCCGTACCGCCGGTCGTCGATCATCGCGCTCAAGGAACCCTGGTAGAACCCGAGCCGGGTCAGGAAATGCCAGTACGACGCCATCACGTTGCGCGGGTCGCGCACGAGGTAGATCGCCTTGGTGTAAAAGCGATTGAACGCGGCGTGGCTTTTGATGAGCCGAAAGCCCAGCGGCGGTTGCGGCACCGGGTTGAGATGCCGATTGACCTCGATGTCGGCGACAAAATCATTGAGGTTGAAAAAGGTGACCGCCCGGTCCTGCTCGCCGCTCAGCAGCAGATTGGCGTTGCCGATCAGAAAGCTCAGCCAGGTGACGCCGGATTTCGGGAATTCGACGAGATAGAGATCGTCCGCCCGCGGATTGGCCGGCAATTCCCGCCATTTCGCCGCGCGGTCGAGGCGGTGGATCAGGTATGACCAGCTCGCCCGCGAGTGCTGAACAATCTTCGACATCGGGCCCAATGTTACCGTAATACCGCCTGGCATCACATCGCCGCGTCCACGAGGCGGGCAGGGCGGCAAGCCGCTCATTCCCCCATCTGGATCAGCGCGCCCCGATGGCGGGCATTCCTGAACGAGGCGCAGAAGATGGCGACGCCGATCGCCATGTAGATGCCGTCGAGCCCCAGCGCGATCAGGAAATAATCGGTGCGGAAGGCGTGGTTCAACAACACCGCGCGCATCCCCTCGAAGATGTAGGTCTGCGGCAGGCTCCAGGCCACCGGCTGCAGCCAGTGCGGCAGGATGGACGCCGGATAGTACACGCAGCTGACCGGCGCCAGCGCGAAGAACACCGTCCAGGCGAGGCTCTCCGCACCCATCCCGTGGCGCAGGATCAGCCCGGAGACGGCGAGGCCCATCGCCCAGCCCATCGCCATCAGCACCGCGACAAAGGCGACGAGCGGCAAGCCCATGTCGAAGATCGAATAGTGATAAAGCGGGATCGCGATGAGCGCGGCGGGAACGATGCCGATCCCGGTGCGGATCGCGCTCATCGCCAGCAGCGATACCACCCACTCGTAAGCGCGCAGCGGCGTGACGAACAGATTGCTGAGGTTGCGCGACCACATCTCCTCGAGAAACGAGATCGACAGGCCGAGCTGGCTGCGGAACATCAAATCCCACAGCATCACCGCCCCCAGCAGCACGCCGAAGGCGCGCGCGATATAGGAGCTGTTCTGCATGAAGAACTGGCTCATGAAGCCCCAGATGAGGACTTGCAGCGTCGGCCAGTAGATCAGTTCGACGGTGCGCGGCCACGAGCTGCGCAGGATGTAGAGATAGCGCAGCAGCATCGCCCAGACGCGGCCGAGGGAGAGCAGCGCGGCGTCGCTCACGACACCGGCTCCGGCTCGGCGTCCACGCGGCGGGCAAGATGCAGGAAGACCTCTTCGAGGTTGGCGCGCCCGTAGCGGTCGATGAGCTCGCCGGGGCTGCCGCGGTCGACGATGAGCCCCGCCTTCATCATCATGACGTGCGAGCACAAGCGCTCGACCTCGTTCATGTTGTGCGAGGCGAGGAGCAGGGTCGCGCCGGTGCGGGCGCGATAATCCTCGAGGTAGGAGCGCACCCAATCGCCGGTGTCGGGGTCGAGCGAGGCGGTCGGCTCGTCGAGCAGCAGCAATTCCGGCTCGTTGAGCAGCGCCTTGGCGAGCGCGACGCGGGTCTTCTGCCCCGACGACAACTTGCCCGCCGGCCGATCGAGGAACGCGGCGATCTGCAGGTCCTGCGCCAAAAGCTCG
>JASHUW010000561.1 GCA_030039815.1 Alphaproteobacteria bacterium | reverse complement strand
GCTACCCCTTCACCCATGGGGCGCTGCACAGGCTGCCAGACGGCAT
This sequence comes from Alphaproteobacteria bacterium, assembly GCA_030039815.1. Lineage (GTDB taxonomy): Bacteria > Pseudomonadota > Alphaproteobacteria > ATCC43930 > CGMCC-115725 > DATARH01. The sequence goes on along the minus strand of JASHUW010000561.1, from coordinate 8,017 downwards.
GCTGCTCGCCGACAGCTATCACTGCTCGCGGCTCAACACGAACACCGGAACGCTGACGCCGGAAATGTTCGAGGCGGTGTTCGCGGCGGTGCTAACGCACCTCAGCCCCGCGCTCGCATGATGCGAGCCTTATCGCGCTGCCAATCGCGATCCTTCTCGGCCTGGCGGCGATCGGCCTTTTTCTTGCCATGCGCGAGGCCGAGTTCGACCTTGGCGCGGCCGCGCTCGTTGAAATAGATCGACAGCGGCACGATCGTCATCCCCTCGCGCCGGATCGCACCGAGCAGCTTGTTCATCTCCTTGCGGTGCAAGAGCAGCTTGCGCGGCCGCCGCGGCTGGTGGCTGAAGCGGTTGGCGGCCTTATATTCCGGGATATTGGCGTTGACGAGGAAGAGTTCGCCGGCCTGCTCGTCGGCGTAGGCCTCGGCGATGCTCGCCTGCCCGGTGCGCAGCACCTTGACCTCGCTGCCCTGGAGCACGAGCCCGGCTTCGAGCGTGTCCTCGATCAGATAGTCGTGGCGCGCGCGCCGGTTTTGCGCCGCGTAACGATCGCCAGCGCGCATACCGCTAGTTGATCAAACCGGCGCCCCGCATCGCGTCGCGTACCTTCTCCTGCGTCGCCGCGGTGGTCTCCCACAGCGGCAGGCGCACTTCCGGCTTGCAGCGGCCGAGCAGCGAGGCGGCGTATTTCACCGGCGCCGGGCTGGTCTCGACAAACAGCGCCTCGTGCAGCGGGATGAGCCGCTCGTTGATCTTGCGCACCGTGGCCAGATCGCCTTTCTGCCACGCCTCATGCATTTCTGAGCACAGCGCCGGCGCGACATTGGCGGTGACCGAGATGCAGCCGTCGCCGCCTTGCGCCAGATAGGCAACCGCGGTCCCGTCCTCGCCCGACAGCAGGGAAAAATCGTCGCCGATCTCGACCCGCATCTTCAGTGGCCGGGTCAGGTCGTTGGTCGCGTCCTTGACGCCGACGATGTTGGGTAACTTGGCGAGCCGCGCCATTGTCGCGTTCGACATGTCGACCGCGCTGCGGCCGGGGATGTTGTAGATGACGATCGGCAGATCGACCGCGTCGTGCACCGCCTTGAAGTGCTGGTAGAGCCCTTCCTGAGTCGGCTTATTGTAATAGGGGCAGACGACGAGCGCGGCGTCGGCCCCGGCTTTTTTGGCGGCCTTGGTGGCGTGGATCGTGTGCGTCGTGGAATTGAAGCCGGTGCCGGGAATGACCGGCGCCCTCCCCTTCGCCACCTCGACCGTGAGCGCGATCAGGCGCTCCTGCTCGTGGTCGTCAAGCGCCGGGCATTCGCCTGTCGTGCCGATGGGCACGAGGCCGTGCGTGCCCTGGCCGAGCTGCCAGGCGACGTGCTCCTGGAACGCGGTCTCGTCCACCTTGCCGTTGCGGAACGGGGTGATGAGCGCGACGTACGAACCTTTGAACATGGCGTCCTCCCAGGTCCCGAAGCGGCGAATCGCGTGACGATAGTCCTCGCCGGCGCATGCAGCAACAACACCGTGCGGCAACAACACGATGACACTATCGAGAAATCCCCATCTTGCCTTGCGACCGCCGTAAAAATCCGCAAAGACTGTCGCCCTCACCTTCCGAAAACAGGAGTAGCCGGCATTGGCACCGGTTTTTCGTCTGCTGGTGATCGTTGTTGGCCTGGTGGCGGTGTGCCGACCGTTGCATGCCGAGGACTTATCGGACGCAGACCGCACGGCCGCGGTGGCCGCGATAACGGCGGCCCGCGCCGGAAATTGGACCGAGGCGTATACGGACGCCGGACGAAGCGCCAATCCACTGCCGATGAAGATCGTGAAGTGGCTCGACTTCACTCGCTCCAATGTCACCGGCCGCTTCTCTGACATCTCTGTGTTCATCGAGCAGAATCCCGACTGGCCCGGTCAGAAAATCCTGCGGCGGCAAGCGGAAGAGGCTCTCGCCTCCGAGAGCGATGACGTCGCTGCGGCGTGGCTCAAACGTTTTCCGCCAGTAAGCCCGCTCGGGAAAGCGCGCCTGGCCTCGATCGAGATGGCGCGCGGCGATACCGAAGGCGGGCTCGCCGCGCTGCGCCAAGCCTGGATCGACGGCGATTTCAACATTGGCGACGAGCACGACTTCCTGGCGCGCTACAGGGCCAATATCCGCCCCGAAGACGACGTCAAACGGCTCGACCGGCTGTTATGGGACCGCCAGGAGGAGGCGGCGCGGCGCATGCTGCCGCTGGTGCCGCCAGATTATCGCGCCGAGGCGATCGCACGACTGGCGCTTTATGCGCGGGCGCCCAATGCGGGCACGCTTGTCGCGCAGGTGCCCGAAGCGCTGCGCGGCGACCCCGGCCTCATCTTTGACATCATCCATTGGGATCGCCACGAGGGCCAATACGATGCGGCGGCACAGCTTCTGCTCGCGCACCCCGACAATCCCGTGCGGCCGGCGAACTGGGCCGGCGAGCGCGAGATCGTCGCCCGCCAGCTGCTTTCGGTCGGCAATGCCGACCTCGCCTACAAGGTCATTCAGCAGAACACATTGAGCGACAGCGCGGCTTATTCCGACGCCGAGTTCCTGTCGGGGTATATCGCGCTTCGTTTTCTTAAGGACCCGAAGCTCGCTTTCCAGCATTTCTCACGGGTGCTGGCGCGCGCGACGACGCCATGGGGCAAATCGCGCGCCGCCTATTGGAGCGGGCGCGCCGCCGCGGCCGAGGGCAAGCCCGACCTCGCCACCAAATGGTACGCCGCCGGCGCCGAAAACATGGCGACGTTCTATGGGCAGCTGGCGGCGCACCAGCTCGGCAACGACGCGCCGCCGCATCCGCTGCCGGAACCGCGGCCGACCCCGGAGCAGCTCGCCGATTTCCAAGCCAAGCCGTTGGTCCAGGCCGCCAGCCTCTTCGCTGGCGCGGGCGATCGCGACCACCTCAAGATCTTCCTGATGCAGGTCGCCGATCAGTCAAAGCAGCCTGTCGAGTTCGCCATGGTCGCCGCCTATGCCGAACGGCTCGGCCGGGTTGATGTCGCGATCGCTGTGGCGAAGCGCTCGATCGACGCCGGGATGCCGCTGATGATCCACGGCTATCCGGTCACCGCGCTGCCGCCGGGCGGCGATGTCGAGCCGGCGCTGCTGCTCGCCATCGTGCGCACCGAAAGCGCCTTCGACCAGGACGCGATGAGCGGCGTCGGGGCGCGCGGGCTGATGCAGCTGATGCCGGCAACCGCGGCGCTGATCTCCAAGCAGCAGCAGCTGCCCTATTCGGTCGATCGCCTGACCAGCGACGGTCTCTACAACCTGACCCTGGGCCGCGCCTATGTCGAAAAGATGCTTGATGAATTCGGCGGTTCCTATCCGCTGGCCATCGCCGCCTATAACGCGGGCCCGGGACGAATCCGCGAATGGTTGCAGGAATACGGCGATCCGCGCGGCAAGCAGATCGACATGGTCGATTGGATCGAGGCGATCCCGTTCAGCGAGACCCGGCTTTACGTTCAGCGCGTGCTCGAAAGCGTGCAAATCTATCGCGGTCAGAATACGAACAACACGGCCGCGTTTTCGCTCGCAGCCGACTTGGCCCGCTAGGGCGATCAGTCCCGCAACGAGACCGGCATCGCTTGCACAAAGCGCGAGAGTTCGAAGAACTTCTCGGGGTCCTGCGGCTCGCCGTTGACGTCGATTTCGTAGATCACATGCGGGCCGGTGCTGCGGCCAGTCGACCCTTCGAGGCCGATCTCAGCCCCGGTCGTGACATGCTCACCGACATTGACCGTGCACCGCGCCAAGTGGCCGTAGCGGGTCACGATGCCGTGGCCGTGATCGATCTCAACGATCTTGCCGTAGTCGCTGCGGTAACCGGAGAAGGTCACAACGCCCGGCGCGGTGGCGTAGACTGGCGCGCCGTAGGGCGCCGCCAAGTCGATGCCGGGGTGGAATGCTGAGCGTCCGTTGAACGGGTCCGTGCGCTCGCCGAACGGGCTGGTGACGCGGTAATTCTCCATCGGCACCCGGACCGGCAGCGTCTTCACGAGGTTCTGCAGGGCAGCGAGCTTTTGCGGCGTCAACGAATCGGCCATTTGGCCGTGCGCTGGAATAAACGGTCCGCCCTCGTCACGGTTGACGCCGAGATCGGCGAACAGGTGGCCGACATCGACGCCAGCCGCGGCGAGCACCCGCGCCACGTGGTCGATCGTGCCATGCGCCACCGTGATCGGCGCCCGGATCACCGCACCCGCGGCGCTCGCCACCGCTGCTGGTGCGGCCAACGGTGACGGCACTGCACTCGGCTGTGATGCGTTAAGGACGCCCGCGACCCGTTGCGGCTCGACGGCCGGCGGCGGTTGCGGCGCCGGGTTGGGAGCGGCCATCGCAGTCGCCGCAGCGGCCACATTCGGGGCCGCGGGCGCAGTGGTCGCGGGAACCGCCGCCGGAGGCGTCGCCGCGGCGGCAACCTGATGGGCATGCCGCAAGGCGGATTGCTTCTCCAATTCGCCGACCCGCGCTTTCAGGCGGTCGCGGTCCGAAGATATTTCTTCGAGCTTCTTTTGCCACTGGTCGATCTGGTTCAGCAGCTCGGTCTGCTTCGCCTGTTGCTGGGCGAGGTCGGTTTCCGCCTTGCTCAGTCGTGCCGCCAGGGTCGCCCGTTCGGCCTCGGCGACGTGCAGCTGTTGCGACAGCTGCGCGGCCTTGTCGCCCTTCGCTCCGGCGGTGGCGGCCGTTTCCGGCGCTGCGGGTGGCGCCTGGGTATGCTGCCGTATCTCCTCAGTCAGTGCCGCGACGCGGTTCTGCGCAGCCGCGAGATCACGGCCTGACGCGGCAACCTTGTCGCGCAACTGCCCCAACTCGTCCTGCAAATCGATATTGGCGGCTTCGACCCGGCTCGTCGTCAGCCGCGCGTCTGCCAAGCTGCGGGCATGTCGGACGTATCCGGCCGCCGCGATGCCGACCGCGATGATGGCCACCCCGGCAACCGAGGCAAGGAGTGCTTGTTTGCGATCGGCGGTGCGCAAATGCCTGAAAGCCGACACGATCGGTTGGGCAACGGATCCGATCTCGGGAAGCCGCAGGGCTCCCTTTTGCATCAGATTGCCGATCATTGTCCCCCGCGCTCCTGCGGCCCGACCGGGCCAAATCCGACAAGCAACCGCGGCCGCCACCGGTTTCGGCACCCGATCAGCGCCCCCTCAGGTCACCGACCCTAGCCAACCGAGTCAGGTATTGCAACAACAAATCTACTCTCCCACGACCAGCAGAACGACTATATCTTCCAAAGAAACGTCGCCGGCGAATTTCTTTGCAATCATGCAATAGTCGCCGAGACAGCAAAGAAATCTGCGGAAGCATCTTGCTTTGACAACAACATTGAAATTTAGGATCAGCGAAGCGCCAGTATTGGATCGAATCGCATTGCGGGCGCAAATTATCCCGTTTTATCCACCGATTTCTGCAAAAACCGCGACATCATCGCAACAGTGCGTTGCAAAAATGCAACGCATCACCTTTTTTAGACGGCGGCGGGAATCAAGGGGGATGATCCCGCATCTCCGAGAAACTGGGTTCGATAGTAGCCGGCAAAAACCCCGTCGCGGCGCAGCAGCTCGTTGAGCGTGCCCTGCTCGGCAATGCCGCCGTCGCGCAGAACGACAATTCGGTCGCAGGTGCGGATCGTCGAGAGCCGATGGGCGATGATGAAAGTCGTGCGGCCCCGCATCAGCGTCTCGATCGCCGCCATGACCAGCGCTTCGGTCTCGACATCGAGCGCCGAGGTTGGCTCGTCAAGGATCAGGATCGGCGCGTCGCGCAGCAGCGCACGGGCGATCGTGACCCGCTGCTTCTCACCTTCCGACAGCGCCACGCCCGATTCACCGACCAGCGTCTCGTAGCCATCGGCAAGTTCCAGGATGCGGTCGTGAATGTGGGCGCGCCGCGCCGCGTCGATGATCGCCGCGTCGTCGGCGCCCGGCCGGCCATAGGCGATGTTGTCGCGCACCGACAGGGGGAAGATCAGCGGCGGCTGCAGCACCATGCCGATCTGGCTGCGCAGCGATTTGAGCTGGTATTCACGCGCGTCGCACCCGTCGATCTCGACCGTGCCGGCGACGGGATCGAAGAACCGCGGCAACAGGCCCAGCAATGTCGACTTGCCGGCACCGGTCGGGCCGACGATCGCGACTTTCATGCCTGCCGCGACGGACAAGTCGATGCCTTCCAGTACCGGCATCTCCGGCAGATAGCGGAAGCCCACCCCGCGCCAGGCGACCGCGCCGCGCGCGCCTTCCGGGGGGAACACCCGCGTGCCGCTCGGCAGGTCAGGCTCGGTGTCCAGCACCTCGAAAACGCGGCGCGCGCCGACCCGGGCGCCGGCGATCAATCCCCAGCTTTGGGTGATCTGGTTGATCGGGGTATAGAGCTGCGCCAGGTACGAGATGAAGACGAGCAGCTGCCCCAAAGACAGCGTGCCGCTCATCACCGCCCGTGCGCCGACATAGACCACGAACGCGGTGCCGGTCGCGATCGTCACGTTGACGACGCCGGAATAGAGCGTCTGCCAGCTGTAGAGACGCAGCGACCAGTTGAGGCTTTCCCGGCTTGCGCCGAGAAACCGGCGGTGCTCGTCCTCTTCACGGGTGAAGGCCTGGACGATCTTGATCGCGCTCATCGTCCACTGGACGAGCGAATAGACCTGGCTTTCGCGCTCGCGCGCCTCGGTCGAGATGCTGACGATCTTCTTGTTGAAGCTCGATATCAGCACGAACAGGATCGGCACCACGGTCAGCGCCAGGAGCGTCAGCACCGGGTCCATCGGAAACAGCACGACGAGCATGCCGGCGAGCAGGATCATCGCCGAGAGGATCGGCAGCATCCCGTTCATGATCATCGTCTGCACCGCGAAGCTATCGGCGGTGATGCGGTACATCAGGTCGCCGACCCGCTGGCGCCCGTGATAGGCGAGCGATTGCCGCTGCAGATGCGCATAGAGCGCGCCGCGCAAATCGTTAACCATGTTCTGGCCGACCCGGATCGTCGTGTAGTAGTGCAACTGGGTGAGGCCGCCGCTGCCGATATTGACCAGCACGATCCCGAGGCAGGCGAAGAGCAGCAGCTCGCCCCTCGGCAGCGCCAGCAGCGCTTCGATCCGGTTATGGGCGGGCGGCGTTTTGCCGCCCAGCACATAGTCGATGACGATCTGCAGCGGCCATGGCTTCAACAACTCGAACCCGGCCATCAGGAAGACCTGGCCCAGCGCCCAGACGACCTGCCAGCGATAGGCGCGCAGGTATGGCAAGATCTTGAGAAGAAGCGCCATCGCGTCAGACGACGCGCGCCGCCCCGAGCGGCGCCGAGCGGCGGCCGGCCGGCTCGACCGGCACGAGCGCACATTCATGCGCCGCCGCCTCGACCAGCGCGTGCACCCGGCGTGCGAAGCGCGAAAGCTGCCAAGCGGCCAGGCCCGCGCTCGCGACCGCCGGGATGGCGAACACCGCTGCCGCCGACAGCCAGCCGCCGATCAGGCATGCAACGGTCGGCAGGCCGAACCCGATGACGGCGATCCGCGCGCAGAGCGACAGACGCAGCGCCGTACGCACGCGCAGCAATCGCTTGTCGGCGCCATGATTCTCGCCGACGATCAGGATGCGCGCGACGCCGGCCGGTCCCCCGGCGATTTCCAGGTCCCAATCCTCCCAGCCCGCATCCATCGCCACGGGATAATTCGCCGCGCCGCAGCCGCGCATCAGCGCGTCGAGCAGCACCTCCTTTTCGGTGCCCGTCTCATTCCAGTACGACAGCACAAAACCCAGGCGCCGCCAGTGCCCGCGCTGCTGCACCGGGTCGCCCGACTGCCGCGCCACGGCCGAGAGCGCCTTCAGGCGCCATTTGACGCGCGTCCAGCCGCGCAGCAACGGCCCGAGATAGATCAGCAGCGCGATCACCGCCCGCGCCTTCGGCCTTTCGAAGCGCGGCGCGAGCTTGGCGCCGAGCCCGCCCTTGACACACATTGCCAGCGTAAGCGCCAGCGGGAGC
>JASHUW010000560.1 GCA_030039815.1 Alphaproteobacteria bacterium | reverse complement strand
GCCCGGTCGACCTGCATGCGGGCGAGGAACGGCAATAGCGGGTGCGTGCCGAGCGCAACGATCGCCTTGTGGTCGAGCGGGATCAGCGCCGCGCGCTGCTCTGGCGTCAGGGAGAAATGGTCGGCATAGGCGGCGCGGTTGGCGAGATAGGCGGCGCGCCGGTCGGCGTCATGGGTGATGCCGTGCAGCGCGTCAATCAGGCCGACCAGCTCCGGCTTGATCGACGGGTAGTGCAGCGCGGCCGGCGCGGGCGGCCCGCCCCACCAGCCGAGCGAGGCGTAATTGTGGTGCCAGCTCGGGTCGAGCGAGACGATGTCCGGCTTGCGCTCGCCGAGCATGCCCGCGGCCGCCGCCCAGCAGCGCAGCTCGATATTGCCGGTGCGGTCGAGCTCCTCGTCGCTGTAGCCGATCAGCGATTTGAGGTTGCCGGTCGCGAGCCGCGCCAGCGCCGCCTCGTCCCAGGCGAGGTCGGGCTCGGCGTAGCGCTCGGTGCCGGGATAATGCGACATGCCGCCGCTCGCCAGCGCCACGGTGCGGAGGCCCAGCGCCGTGACCGCCCGCGCCACCGCTTGCCCGAACGCATAGCAGCGCTCGATGGTCGGCTGCGGCGGCAGATAGGCGTTGACCGAGATCGGCAGCACGGGCTCGTCGATGCCGAGATGGGTCAAGGGGATGCCCATCGCGTAGTCGATCGTCATCGTGCTGGTGAAGGCCGGGTCGAAGCCTTGGCGGTACAGGGCCTTGACGATTTCGAGGCCGATCGCGCCCGGCACGCGCCAGTGGAAATCGCGGCCGGCGAAATGACCTTTCGCCTCGCCGCCGACATGGATGGTGAAAGCCGGGCAGACATTGTGGAAGAATTGCTCGGCATGGTCATTGCCGAAGATGATCCACAGATCGGGTTTCAGCGCCTTGAGCCGGTCGCCGATTTCCCGTGCGACCGCCCGCACCCGCTCGACCGTCGCGCGGTCTTCGGTCTCGGGCATCGTGAAAAATTGCGGCGCATGCGGCAGCATCGCTCCGCCGATCACGCTCGACTGCACCGGCCGCCTCCGTCTGCGCTCATCAGACGAGATTGCTTTGCCCCGCAGCCAATGACAATCGCCGCGACGTCGCTAGGCGTGCTCTTTTTCCAGACGCGCGACGTGATCGCTCCAAACGACGACGGACAAGCGGTCGGCGGCAAGAGAGCCGGACTTGGTCTTGCCCGTCGGCTCGACGCGCGGCTGCGCCGGCGGGCCGGTCGCGACGCGGGCCGCCTTGGCAGGCACGACCCGTGTCGGCGGTGTCGCGATCCACTTGACGCGGACTTCGACAGCGCCGCGCCGCCGCCGCCGGACCCCGAACACGGTAACGATGATCGTGATGACGCCGCCCGCCGCTTCCGCGATCAGCCGTTTGCCGACATTCGGATCGTATGGCGCCTGGCCGATCATCTTCGGCATCCGTGCTTCGAAATCCGCGAGCGCCTTTTGCTGCCAGCGATACTCCTCGACATCGTGGAGCATCGCGACGATCCCAAGCGCGGTCCAGGCGACCATGAAAAGCGCCCAAAACACATCCGACGGTGTGAAGCGATACCGGGACGTCTCGTGTTCCGAGATCCGTCGCGACCGAGGCACTCACCCCTCCCATGACCGCCTGCGATCCTTTTATGTCGTGCCGGTCAGGAGGCGACGCGATGCGATTTTTGCCAGTTTTACCAATGGGAAAGCCAGGCATGATCGGGTGTTTCCGGCCAGTTTGTGGCGAATCGAGCGCCCGCCTCGCTATGTTGTGAACGCTGTGCCGTCTGACATTAGGGGTAAGCGTGCCGTTATCGGGAATTCGGGTCGTCGACCTGACGCGGATTCTGGCCGGGCCGTTCTGCACGATGCTGCTGGCCGACATGGGCGCCGAGGTCGTCAAGATCGAGACGCCGGGGCAGGGCGATCCGCTGCGCGGCCAGGGCGTGATCCGCGATGGGCTCTCCTGGTATTTCGCCGCGTTCAACCGCAACAAGAAGTCGCTGACCCTCAACCTGCGCGCCGCGGAAGGCCGCGCCGCGCTTGCCCGGCTCATCGCAAAATCGGACGTGCTGGTCGAGAACTACCGGCCGGGCGTGCTGGCGGCGATGGGGCTCGACGATTCGCGCCTCAAGGCCCTCAACCCCGGCCTGGTGACCTGTAGCCTCTCCGGCTTCGGCGACAGCGGCCCCTATCGCGACCGGCCGTCGTTCGATTTCATCGCCCAAGCGATGAGCGGTTTCATGAGCGTCACCGGCGTGGCCGACGGCCCGCCGCTGCGCGCCGGCCCGCCGATCGCCGACCTCGTTGCCGGGCTCTACGGCGCGATCGGCATCTGCGCGTCGCTGGTGCGCAAGGGCCGCACCGGCGCGGGCGACCGGGTCGGCGCCAGCCTCAACAACGGCATGATCAGTCTGTTGGGCTTCCTCGCCGCCAATCATCTCGCCACCGGTGAGGAGCCGGCCCGCACTGGCAACGACCACGCGATCGTCTCGCCCTACGGCATGTTCCGCACCGCCGACGGCGAGGTCGCGCTGGCGCCGAGCCAGGAGCAGAGCTATCAGCGGCTGGTCGACGCGCTGGCGATGCCCGAACTGCGCGCCGACCCGCGCTTCGCGACCAACGATCTGCGCGTCCGGAACCGCGCGGCGATGAACGCGGCGATCGAGGCGCGCCTCGCGGGCGCCACGACGGAGCACTGGATCGAGCTTCTGAATGCGGCCGGCGTGCCCTGCGGACGGATCATGAGCCTCAGCGAAGTCTTTGCCGATCCGCAGGTCATCGCCCAGGAGATGGTCGTGACCCAGCACCAGCCCGGCCATGGCGATGTGAAGATGCTGGGCTTTCCGATCAAATTCGCCGACGCGCCGTGCCGGCTGCGCCGTCCGGCACCGGAGATCGGCGGCGATACCGAAGCGGTGCTGTCGGAACTCGGCTACGGCGCTGACGAGATCGCCCGGCTGCGGGAGGTTGGAGTGGTCTAAATCCGCTCCGACAGCCAGATCGCGAGGCGCGCGCCGGTCTTGATCGCGGCGCCGATCAGCGCGTAGCCCGGCGCCTCTTTGGCGTCGTGGGCGAGCGCGGTGTCGCGGTGCGCCAGCTCGTCGGCGCGCGCGGCGCGGATCGTTTCGGCGAGCTCCGCGTCGTTCGCCGCCAGCGCTTCTTCCTGGCGCGCGTAGTGGCCGTCGATGACCTCCTCGACCGCGACGGTGCAGGCCATCGCCGCGCGCTCGCCGAGCAGCGCCGTTACCGCGCCGAGCGCATAGCCGGCGACATGCCAGAGCGGCGACAGCGCGGTGGGGCGCACCCGCCGCTCGACGGTGAGGCGGTTGAATTGCGCGAGGTGGCGCTGTTCCTGCTCGGCCATCTCGCGGATCGCGCCGACGGCACGGCCGCGGCGGAGCACCGCGAGCTGGCCCTGGTAGATCCGCGTCGCGCCGTATTCGCCGGCCTGGTCGACGCGGATCATCCGCGCCGTGTCGGTCGCCGACGTGCGATCACCGGGGAGGTAGGCCGGCCGCGTCATGTCGCCCAGCGCAGGCTGCAGCCGCGCGCGGTCATCGCGCAAAACCCGGCCATCGCCAGCGAGACGAGGCCGTTCCACCCGGCGAGCGAGATTCCCAATAGCGACCACTGCACCTGGTCGCACATCACCGCCTGCTTGCCCACCAGTTGCGCGCGCAGCTGGTCGATGCTGGTCGCGGCGGGGCCGCTCGCGGTGCAGGCCGAAGGGCCGGGAAACCAGTGCAGCTCGACCCCGGCATGGTAGAGGCCGAGCCCGGCGCTGACGAGGAAGACCAGCGCCAGCAGAAGGGCCGGCCCGGTCAGCGACAGGCGGGTGCCGGCGAGCCATGTCGCGGCCGAGATCGCGATCGCCGCCCACCACGGCCAGCGCTCAAGGAGGCACAGCTCGCACGGGTCGAGCCCGCCCCAGTATTGCGAGGCGAGCGCCGCGCCGAGCACGGTGACGCTGACGATCAGCACCGCGCCGGCGAACAGCCTTGTGGTCAAAGCCATGGCCTAATAGATAGCGATCGATGAGGGGTGCGCCAACGCGGCATGTCGCGCCAGAGTCAGCGACGCACGATGTGATAGTACAGGTAATAGCCAAAGCCAAACAGCAATATTAGAGCAATCGCCAAGTCGAATTTGTGCCAAAGCCGGATGAACACCGGCAAATTCTCGCCGAATTTTACGCCAGCATAAGCCAAAATATAGCACCAAATCCATGAGCCGAGAAAGGTGAGTACGCAAAAGACAGCGAAAGGAGCTTTGAGAACTCCAGCCGGAAACGAAATGAAGGTGCGAACGATCGGCAGGATGCGGCAGACGAAGAATGCGAGGTTGCCGTATTTTTGCACCCAGGATTCCGCCAGCTCCAAATCATGCTCCTTGAGCAAGAGCCAGCGGCCGTGTTGCTGCAAAAATGGTCTGCCGCCGTAGAGCCCGAGCAGATAGGACGGGATCGACCCGACGAGGCATCCGATCGCGCCGGCAAGCGCCGTCAGGTGCAGGTTCAGCTTTCCCTGCTGAACGAGGATCCCGGCCGCCGGCATGATGGCCTCGCTCGGTAGCGGGATGTTCGCGGATTCGATCGCCATCATCGCGACAATGCCGAGATAACCCCAGCCCGCGATGGCATCGCCGATCCACCGCAAGAGCGGGTCGATGAGCTGATGAACCACTGTTTCTCCCCCTGGCGCCGCGCTTCTCGTACCCTGCCGCCGGCAAGATTTCGATAGCGTATGGCATCTGCTGCGGCATTATCTCCCAAGCTGTCATTCCGGGGCGCGCCGAGGGCACGAGCCGGGAAGCCACAAACGCGGGCTTCTGCGATGAGACGGCGGTCGTCAGCGCCTTCTGGGAACCGCCGGTGTTCATGGGTGCCGGGTTGATCGCTGTGCGATGCCCCGGAATGACGATGCGTGAAGGGGGA
>JASHUW010000559.1 GCA_030039815.1 Alphaproteobacteria bacterium | reverse complement strand
CTACGGAGCGCGGCAATTTCCGTTCGCACGGCGCGGCGTATTGCACCTTCACGATCGCATCATCCGCCGCTCGGTCTAAGATGCGCCTTGGGCGAAGGCCGGCCCGCGCTGGCATGCGTCCTGCAGCCGGCGCCGGGAGGAGGAAGCGATGGCGGTCGAGCAATTCCCGGGCGAACCGATCTCGCAGACAGGACGCGCGGACGACGACCCCTATGCCGGCACCGGACTGCCGGCGCTCGGCTTCCGCAATTACTGGTATCCGGTGATGGCCGCCTGGCGGCTCGGTCGCAAGCCCAAAGCCGTCAAGGTGCTCGGCGAGGACATCGTCGTTTTCCGCGACAAGGGCAAGCTCTACGCGCTCGCCGAGCGCTGCCCGCATCGCGGCGCCCGGCTGAGCCAAGGGAAATGCCTCTATCCCGGCAGCGGGACGATCAGCTGCCCCTATCACGGCTGGACCTTTTCGGGCGAGACCGGCGCTTGCGTCGCCAAGCTCATGGAGGGGCCGGAGGCATCGGCCGCGCGCGAGATCGCAGTCAAGTCCTATCCCGTGCGCGAGCTGCGCGGGGCGGTTTGGGTCTTTGTCGGCGATATCGAAGCGCCGCGGCTCGAGGACGAGGTGCCCGAAGTCCTTAGCGCGACCGAGGACTGGCACGGCTTTGCGACCTGGCGCACCTACCGCTGCAACTGGCGCATCATGAAGGACAATTTGTGCCACGACATGCACGCGCCGTTCGTGCACCGCAACTCGCCCGAGCTGATGTTCCAGCCGGTGTTTCCGTTCGCCTCGCGGCTCGCCGCCTTCCCGCTCGAAGACGACAGCGGCATCGGCTATGTGTCGAAAGACGGCGTGCCCTCGGCCGATTATCCCGGCCTCGGCACGTTCCCGCCGAAGCAGGAGACCTGGTACCGCTTCTTGAAGCCGACCGGGCGCGGCAAGGAGATCAAGGCCGAGGACCGGGCCGTCGTCAGGTACGGCGTCAAGTACCGGCAGTCGTCGCTGATGCCCGGCGCGACCTTTATCGGCCGGCCCAGCGGCGACTATTTCGTGCTGCGCTGGGTGACGCCGATCGATGCCGACAGCAATTTCTACTACAGCTGGAGCCTGTTCCGCCGCCAGGGCTGGTGGCGCACGCTGAAGCAGCGCCTGTTCTGGGTCTGCTGGCTCTCCTGGGCGCATGACTGGCTGTTCTCCGACCAGGACAAGCGCATCCTCGAAAAGGTCATTCCCGGCAAGGAGCTGCATTCGCGCACCGATGCCGGGATGATCGCCTGGCGGCGCTACGCCGCCGACCACGCCCGCCGCCGCGCCGAAGGGGACGCCAAGCCCGCCGAGACGCTGCGCCCACCGGCGGCGGAATGAGCGCGCCCATCGAGTTCCTGATGATCGCCGGCGCGCCGACGCCGGTCGCGCCGTTCAGCCATGCCGTCGCCGCCGATGGCTGGGTCTTCGTCACCGGGCAGATGCCAACCGATCCGAACGACGATTCCGCGCCGCTGCCCGAGGGCATCGCGGCGCAGACCCGCCGGGTTGTCGAGAACTTGAAGATCGTGCTCACCGGCGCCGGCAGCGCGCTCGACCGCGTCGTCTTCACCCGCGTGTACCTAACGCATTTCGAGCGCGACTACGCGGCGATGAACACGGTCTGGCGCTCCTATTTCGCGGAGGGGAAATTGCCGGCGCGCACCTGCATCGGCGTCACCGGCCTCGCGCGCGGCGCGCTGGTCGAAATCGACCTCATCGCCAGGCGCTGAATCGCGCCACACTTGTCACTCTCGCCTCCCATGACCGGCGCTTATGTGTGGGACAGCGCACAGCCGCACCCATGGAGGTCACGATGTCCGAAGCCACCGCAAACCAATTCGCCGCGCCCGAGATCGTCGACCGCACCACCTTCCAAGCGGAGCTCGACGCGTTGCGGGTTCGCGAAAAGGCTCACAGCCGAGATGGCGACGCCCTCGCCGCCGCCCGCCGGCGGCTTCCCATGGTCGAGGTGGATGGCGCCACGCCGCTCATCGCCGACCGCGGCGCGGTAACGCTCCTCGATGTGTTCGAGGGCCGCCGGATGCTCGTCGCCTACTACTTCATGTGGCATGCCGGCCGCCGGGCGGCGGAGCAGTGCGAGGGCTGCAGCCTCTACACCTCACAGGTCCGGGAGCTATCCTTCCTGCATTCCCGCGACGTCACCTACGCCACGTTCTGCCAGGCCCCGCTCACGCACGATGAAGGGACCCGCTACCGCGATTTCATGGGCTGGGAGATGCCGTGGTACTCGGCCCCCCGCGAGTCGCTCGAGACGCTCCTCGTCGGACGCCGAGTGGGCATGATGCACCTCGTCTGCTACCTGCGGCAGGGATCCCGTGTCTTCGAAACCTACTGGACGACGCGTCGCGGCGTCGAGGTGATGGGCAACAGCTACCCCTTGCTCGACCTGACGGTCTACGGGCGGCAGGAGGCGTGGGAGGACTCGCCGCCCGGCTGGCCGCAACGGGAGAAAGGCCAGCATGCTTACCGCATCGATGGCCGTCCCATCGTCCAATGGCCCCGCGTCAAGGCCGGGTATTCCGACGATCTGGGGACCGGCGGGCGCTAAAGCCCGCCGGCTTCCGCCGCCAGTACAAAGCGGCTAGGCTGCACGAGAGCCAACCGATGCCGGGGAAAGGCCATGCAGCTCAAGCCGCTGTTCCGGCCGGAATCGATCGCCGTCATCGGCGCCTCCGACAAGCCGACCCCCGGCCGTCGCGTGATCGCCACGCTCGAACGCCTCGGCTATGCCGGCCGCGTCTACCCGGTGAACCCGAACTACACGAGCCTTCTCAACCGCCCGTGCTACGCGAGTCCGACCGAGCTGCCGGAAGCGCCCGATATCGGCGTGTTCTGCCTCGGCCACGAGCGCGTGCTCCCCGCCTTCATCGCCGCCGCCGAGCGCGGCATGAAGGCGGCGGTGATCTTCGATGGCGGCTTCGCCGAGTACGGCGCGGAAGGCCGCGCGCTGCAGGACCGGATCGCCGCGATCTGCCGCGAGCACGGCATCGCGCTGTGCGGGCCGAACTGCATGGGCGTGCTGAGCCCGCACCATAAGAGCTCGTCCTATCTGCAGGAATTGCGCGACCCGACCGGGCTTGCCGGCAATGTCGGCATCATCTCGCATAGCGGCGGGCTGTGCCTGAGCCTCTTGACCGACACGCGGCGCTACGGCTTCAGCCATATCGTCTCGGCCGGCAACGAGGCTGCGGTGACCGCTTCCGCCTATCTCGAGTACCTGGCCGAGGACGCGGACACGCAGATCATCGGCGGCTTCATCGAGACCATCCGCGAGCCCGAGCGCTTTGTCGCCGCGCTCGACCGGGCGGCGGCCCTCGATAAGCCCGTCGTGCTGCTCAAGGTCGGCAAGAGCGAGCGGGCGCGCCGCGCGGTCGTCACCCACACCGCCGGCGAAGCGGGCGACCCCGCCGCGATCTCCGAACTTTTGCGCGCGCATCGCGCGATCGAGGTCGACGATCTCGTCCAGCTGACCGAAATGCTGGCCGTGCTGCAAACGCCGAAGCGGCCGCGGGGAAGGCGCATCGGCATCGTCATGTCCTCGGGCGGCGTCGCCGAGCTGATCCTCGACGTCGCCGAGGCGGCTTGCCTGCAAATTCCGCCGCTCACGCCAGCGCAGAAATCCGCGCTCGAAGCGGTGACCGGCCTCATCACTGGCGACGGCAATCCGTGCGACGCCTGGGGCAGCGGCACGTTCGCGAGAAACCTGCCGGCGGCGCTCGAGATGTTCGACGCGAGCCCCGAGTACGACATCATCGTCTTCGCCCGCGACAATCTCGACGACCAGCCCTTCGACATGCCGCAGACGGCGATGACCTATCTCGACCTCTTCGCCGCGCACGCCGCGAAGAGCGCCAAGCCGCATTACCTGCTCGCCACGCGCCCCGGCATCATGGACCGCGATTTCGTCGCCTATCTGCGCGAGCGCGGCGTCGCGGTGGTCGGCGGCCTCCGCGAGGGGCTCGGCGCGCTCGATCTGTTGGGACGGCACGCGAACTGAGGAGAAGAGCCATGACAGACGGCATCGTGCTCTACGAGACCGACGACAAGGTCGGCATCATCACCCTGAACCGCCCCGATAAATTGAACGCGATCAGCAAGGAGCTGCAGCAGGCGCTGACCGAAGCCTTCGCCACGGCCGACGCCGACCCGGCGACCTCGGTCGTCCTGTTGCGCGCCGAGGGGCGCAGCTTCTGCGCCGGCTACGATATCGGCGCCAGACCGGAGCCGGGCGTCGCCGACTGGCGCAGCAACCCGACGACCGCGCACGCCCATCTCGCGCCGCAGCTCGAATTCGAGATGGCGCCGTGGCTGATGCGAAAACCGGTGATCGCCGCGGTGCAGGGCCACGTGCTCGGCGGCGGCTGCGAGCTGGTGATGCTGTGCGACATGACGATCGCCGCCGACAACGCCACGTTCGGCGAACCCGAGGTGCGCTTTTCCGCGGTCGGCCCGGCGATCGTGATGCCGATGATCATCGGCTACAAGAAGGCGCGCGAGCTCCTCTATTTCGGCGACCAGATCGACGCCAAGGCGGCGCTCGACCTCGGCATGGTCAACCGCGTCGTGCCGCTCGCCGAATTGCACGAGGCGAGCCTTAAATTCGCCAAACGCCTGTCGATGATCTCGCCCGAGGCGCTTTATGGCACCAAACGCGCGGTCAACCGCGTCGCCGACGCCTCGGGCTTCCGCACCGCGCTCTACGCGGGCCTCGATGTCTGCGGCCCGCTCTACGCGACGACCACCGAATTGGGCGCCCGCTTCCGCGAGATCGCCCAGAGCGAGGGCGTGCCCGCCGCGGTGCGCTGGCGCTCGGCGCAGTTCAAGGAATAGGTCGCATCTCCCCGCTCCTCCCCCGTGGCCACGGGGAGGGAGTCCGGCGCGGCACGTGGCGGACGGGCGGGGGCTGGCAGCGGCGTTTCCCTCACGCACGATTGAGCCGCTGTCGGCTCATGCGGCGGCTAGGATGGGTCGGGGAATAACAGGGGAAAAGCGGCATGAAATT
>JASHUW010000558.1 GCA_030039815.1 Alphaproteobacteria bacterium | reverse complement strand
AATAGGGCAGCACGCCCTCCCAGTCCCAGCCGCGATTGCCGAGCTGCCCCCAATGGTCGAAATCCTCGGGCTGGCCGCGCACATAGATCATCCCGTTGATTGACGACGAGCCGCCCAGCACCTTGCCGCGCGGATAGAGGATCGAGCGGTTGTTCACCCCCTCATCCGCCTCGGCATAGTACATCCACGTCCATTTTTTGTGGTCGAGCAGCTTGATGTAGCCGGCCGGGATGTGAATGAGCGGGCTGGTGTCCTTGCCGCCCGCCTCGAGCAGGATGACCTTGACCGAGGGGTCGGCCGAGAGGCGATTGGCCAACACACACCCCGCCGACCCGGCCCCGACGATCACGTAATCTGCTTGCATTTGTGCTCCTCCCTACCCTCACCCTCCCACGCCTCGCGGCGTGGGTCCCTCCCTCTCCCGCTTGCGGGAGAGGGGTTTATTTTGGCTCCTCTTATCCCCCTCCCGCTTGCGGGAGAGGGTGCCGAGCGAAGCGAGGCGGGTGAGGGTCACGCCGCCAGCTTCTCCCGCTGCGCCGCCTTGATCATCGCCGCGCCCTTTTCGGCGATCATGATCGTCGGCGCATTGGTGTTCGTCGAGCTCACCGCCGGCATGACCGAGGCGTCGATGACCCGCAGCCCCTCGATCCCGTAGACCTTGAGCTCATCGTCGACGACGCACATCGCGTGGCGGCCCATCATGCAGGTGCAGGTCGCGTGGTAGACCGTGTTGCCGTACTGCCGCGCGTAATCGAGGATCTCGTCGTCGCTCTGCACCTGCGGACCGGGAAGGCTCTCGTCGCGCACGTATTTCTGCAGCGCCGGCGCCTCGAACAGCTTCCTGATATAGCGGATGCCGCCCAAGACGGCGCGGCGGTCGGTCTCGTCCGACAGGTAGCGCGGGTTGATTGCCGGCGCGTCGCCGGGCTTGTTGGTCTTGGCCATCACATAGCCGCGCGACAAGGGTCGCATCTGCCACATCCCGGCGGTGAGGCCCGGCTCGCGCTCCAACTGCCCGACCGTGCCGTTGACGAAGCTGCCCGGCGCGAACGAGCACTGGATGTCGGGGGTCGCCGATTCCGGCAGCACCTTGACCGAGGCCGCCGCGAGCGAGGCGCTGTAGGTCAGCATGCCCTTGCCGGTGAACACGTATTTCATCACCTCGCCGGCCAGCCCCAGGCCGTGCGCGCGCTCGTTGGCGGTCGGCACGCCCTCGACCCGGCGGGTGACGCGGACGACGTAGTGGTCCTGCATGTTCTTGCCGACACCCAACAGCTCATGCACCACCGGCACGCCGATCTGGCCGAGATGCTCGGGGTCACCGACGCCAGAGAGCTGCAGGATGTGCGGCGAGTTGACCGCGCCGGCCGACAGGATCACCTCGCGTCCCGCATCGGCGCGCTCGATCTGGCCGCCACGCGCGAACTCGATGCCGACCGCGCGCTTGCCGTCGAAGACGACGCGATGCACCATCGCATGCGTCACCAGCTGCAGGTTGCCGCGCTTCAGCGCCGGGCGCAGATAGGTGCGCGCGGTCGAGGCGCGGAACCTTCCGCCGCGAGTCTGCTGGCACCAGCCGATGCAGTCGTTATGCAAGCGCGCGAGGTCATTGACGTCCTCGCGGTATTCGAGCCCGGTTTCGATGCCCGCCTGGATCGCCGCCTCGACGATCGCCGGGCGGTTCATCTTCGAGGTGAAGAGCGGGCCGTCCTTGCCGCGCACCTCGCTGCCCTCGCCTTCCCAGCGCTCGGCCTTCTTGAAATAGGGCAGCACGTCGTCCCAGCCCCAGCCGCGATTGCCGAGCTGCTGCCAGTGGTCGTAATCCTCGGGTTGGCCGCGGATGTAGATGAGCCCGTTGATCGACGACGAGCCGCCGATCACCCGGCCGCGCGGATAGAGGATAGCGCGCCCGTTGGTGCCGGGATCGCTCTCCGCATAAAAGCCCCAGGTCAGCGTCTTGTGGTCGAGCATCTTCATGAAGCCGGCCGGGATGTGGATCAGCGGGTTCCAGTCCTTGCCGCCCGCCTCGATCAGGATGACCCTGACGCTCGGGTCCTCAGTCAGCCGGTTGGCCAGCACGCAGCCCGCCGACCCGGCCCCGACGATCACATAATCTGCTTGCATCGTGTTTCCCTCGCCCAAACCTCGTCACCCCCGCGCAAGCGGGGGTCCAGGGCAACCGGCTCGTCGCTCGCCCCTAGGTTCCCGCTTTCGCGGGAAAGACGAGAGCGAGATCACCGGCTTTGCCGTGCTTACTCTAGCGCAGCGATGCGGGATGAAAATCCGCTTCTTGCGGCCTACTCTTATGCAATCCCGAGAGAGCCGCACCAAAGGGAGCGACATGACCGCCGAGATCGCCGAGCTCTACCGCTATCCCGTCAAGGGTCTTTCCGCCGAGAGGCTGGAGCGGGCCTCGCTCTCGGTCGGCCAATGCCTGCCGCAGGACCGGCGCTTCGCGATCGCGCTCGGCTCGACCGCGTTCGATCCGGCCCATCCGACATGGCTGGCCAAGACGCATTTCATCATGCTGATGCGCGACGAGGCGCTGGCCCGGCTCGGCACCAGCTTTGATCCGCGAACTTCAGTGCTGACGATCACGGAAGCCGGCCGCACGGTGCTCGCCGCATCGCTCAACGACCCTGAAGGCTGCCGGCGCATCGCCCGCTTTTTCGAGGACTTTCTCGGACCGGACGTGGCGCGGCCGCTGCATGTCGTCGAGGCCGCGGGTCACGCCTTCGCCGACGCCCGACCCAAGCCCAACGCAGCGACCGACAAATACGTCTCGCTGATCAACCTCGCGAGCATCCGCGACCTCGAAGGCAAGATCGGCAAGGCGGTCGATCCGATCCGCTTCCGCGCCAATGTCTATTTTGACGGGCTGTCGGCCTGGCGCGAGCAGGAATGGGTGAAGCCGGAGCAGCCCTTGGCGATCGGCGGCGCCCGGCTGCGCGTCATCGCGCCGATCACCCGCTGCGCCGCGACCGAGGTCAACCCCGATACCGCCGAGCGCGACATCAAGATGGTCGCGGAGCTGATGCGCCATTACGGCCACAACCTGATGGGCGTCTACGCCGAGGTGACGGGCGCCGGCGACATCGCGATCGGCGACAAGCTGGCCCTCTCCTGACGCTTTTTCGCTCGGACGAAACCGCTATCGGGTTGTCGCTCCGGCCCGTGCCGTCACGATCCAGACCGAAGCCAAGAGCTCGACCCGGGAGGGATCACCCAAATTTGCCAAGGCCGCGCGCAATCGCGGCTCGACCGTCATCCGCAGCGCCGGGTTCTCGCGAACGATCTTGCCAAGCGGCCCCACTTTGAGCAGCACCGACATCATCGCATCGAGATCGCCGCTCGACACCTTTTCGTCATGCGGTCGGATGGCGATGTCGCGAAAACCAGCCGCCTCAAGGATGCGGCGGGTTTGCCCGGGGTCGGCGAAGCTGAAAGGGCTCTCGTCGGCCGGTTGCAGCCCCACCGCGGAGAGTGGCAGGCAATCCAATTCGTTCTCCCGCAGGGAACGCCAGCAGGTGAACGCCAGAGCCCCCGACGGTCGCAGAATTCTGCGGAAGTTGGCGAACGCCGCGACCGGATCGGCGAAGTTCATGACGCCGAAGCGAGAGAACACGGCGTCCGCGCTCTCGGCCGGCAAATTCAAGGACTGAGCATCCGCTCGGATCAACCTCACTTGGCTGAGCGGCTCGGCTCTCCGCTTCGCGATCTCGATAAGCAGCGGCGCCACGTCCACCCCGATCACCCGCCCATCGGTTCCCACCCGCTCGGCGAGTTGCAGAAGGGTCTGCCCGGTTCCGCACCCGATATCGAGGACGACGTCCCCCGAGCCGGGGGACAAGGCTTCGATCGCCTTCAGCCCCAGGGGAGAAAGCTGCAGGTCGATCAGCTCATACGCCTCGGCCCACGCCTTTGCGTGTAAAAGCCCCGGGGTCGGGATGTCTGCTGAATCTCGGCCATGCATCGCAAATCCATCATAGGTCACCCTGCGCTTGCCACGCGACGTTTCGCCCGCTGCCGAAGCGTCGCGATAATCTTTGTTCCGGGCTTGTTCGTCGCCGGCGCGACGCCATTTATTGGGTGCTCCAGCGGACGAAAGTTCCGGACAAACCCCAGCGGAAAGCCCATGGACGACATCCGCGAATCCCCCCTCCGTGACCGCCCCCTTTTTGACCACGAGCTACGGACGGCGAAAGTGACCGAGGAAGCCGAAGCCCTGTTCGCCGTGCTCAAGCAATCGGCGGGCCCTGCGGTGATGCCGGCGATCGAGACGCTGGTGCGCGATGCGCCCGACCGCGCGCTGTGCCGGATCAATGTGCTCAAATTCGCCCGCGATCGCGACCTCGACGAGGAGGAGACGATCGCCGCTTTTCTGCGCGCGGCGCGGCTCGGCATTTTCGAGCTGTCGTGGAATGTCGTGTGCCCCGGCTGCGGCGGCGTGCTTGGTCAGGGCGAAACGCTGAAGACGGTCGGCCACGACGATTACGTCTGCGCGTTGTGCGCCAGCGGCTACGAGCCCGAGCTCGACCAGATGGTCGAGGTCACCTTCACCGTCAGCCGGCGCGTTCGCCGCATCGCCGCGCACGACCCGCACGAGCTGCCGTTTCACGAATATTTTCGGCAGGTCTTCTGGGCTTCGGCGATGAACCTGCCGGAGGACATCGCGCACGCCATCGACGGCATGACGCTCGACACGCTCGAACTGCCGGCGCACGAGAAGGCGCAATTATCGCTGCAACTGCCGGCCGAGTTTCTGATCGTGTTCGAGCCGGTGACGCACGCCGCGCAATTCATCGAGGTCAAGGGCGAGCCGACCCGCGAGCGGCAAAACCTGTCGATCGTGTTCACCGGTCTGCGCGCGCCCACGACAACGATCGAGATGCGCCCCGGCCCGTTGCGTCTCAGCTTCGAGAACCGGACCGGCGAGCGCGTGCTGCCTGCCTTGTGGGTGGCCGGCGACGACCTCCACCATTTGCTGGACTTGCGCAATCCGTTTCTGTCGGCGAAGCGGCTCCTCACCAACCAGGTGTTCCGCGACCTCTATGGCACCGACACGCTCGACGCCGAGCAGCGCCTCAAGATCACCAGCCTTTCCTTCCTCTTCACCGACCTCAAGGGCTCGACCTCGCTTTACGAGCGGGTCGGCGACCTCGCCGCCTTCGACCTCGTGCGCGAGCATTTCCGCGTGTTGCACGAGATCGTCGCCGCCGAGACCGGGGCGATCGTCAAGACGATCGGCGACGCGGTGATGGCGACCTTCCCCTCGCCCGACCGCGCGGTCGCGGCGGCGCTCAAGATGCGCGAGGCGATGCAGCGGCTCAATGCCGAGCGCGGCGGCGAGGACCTGGTCCTCAAGATCGGCATCCACGAAGGGCCCTGTCTCGCGGTGGTGCTCAACGAGCGGCAGGATTTCTTCGGCCACACCGTCAATATCGCCGCGCGCGTGCAGGGCCTGGCCACCTCGCAGTCGATCTTCGCCACCGGCGCCGTGGTCGAAAACCCGCTGACTTCGAACCTGCTCGCCAAGAAGGGCCTTGTCCCGGTTGCCGAGCAGCGCGAGCTGCGCGGCCTCGCCGACGAATACGCGGTGTACGAGATTCCCTAAACGGCCGCCAATGCGCCCCGGTTTGACACCGCGGCGATAATGCAATAGTTGCACTGACGCCATGCCAACCTTACATCGCTTTGGAGCGGTAACCGTGCGCATGTATGGCGATGATCACCGACCACCTCATTTCCACGTCGTGGCGCCCGATTTTCAGGCGGTGGTGCGGCTATCGGACTAGCGCATCGTCGCAGGCGACGCCCGCCGCGGTCAAATTGACGAGGTGCTGGCATGGGCGCGCATCAACCGCGACGCATTGCTTCGCAAATGGAATGAATTGAACGAGCGGATTTGACCATGCCGAAAAAGGTCCTGCCGCGCATCGTCGCCGTGTCCCCAGGCGCGCGCCCCATGACGCTGCGCGTTCGCTGGACAACCGGCGACGAACATCTGATCGACGTGTCCGAGTTCATCAAAAAATTCCGGATATATGTGCCTCTGACGCAATCGCCTGAGCTGTTCGGCCTGGTGCGGCTGGGGGAATACGGCGCCGATGTCGTTTGGACGGATGAGATCGACATGTCGGCAGACACGCTTTGGCGACTAGCCCAGGAGCAAACCGGCAAGACGATGACGCCGGAAGAATTCCGGCGCTGGCGTGAGCGTCGTGCCTATACCCTCGACACTGCGGCCAGGGCGCTCGGCATCAGTCGGCGCATGGTGGCCTATTACGAACACGGCGAGCGGACTATTCCCCGCGTCGTTGCCTTGGCGACGTGGGGATTGGATGGTGAATTGGCGGAGTGAACGGCGCGCTCCTCGGTGGCCAAAATCGCGACGCTTGCCTCGTGGGCCGCGTCGTTGGCAATGTTTAGCCTATTAACATTGCGCCGGAGAGGGTGATGCTCAGACTTGCGCTGTTCTTTTTCGTCGTGTCGCTGGTCGCCGCGCTGTTCGGCTTCACCGGCATCTCGGCCGCCACCGCCGGGATCGCGAAGATATTGTTCTTCCTCTGCATCGTCGGCTTCCTGATTTTCCTCTTCATCGGGATAATGATCGGCTCGGCGCTGTGGTAGCCAGCGCCAGGACGCCGAGGATGCCGCCAAGCGCGAATGAGCCGAGAACGACGGCGGCGGCAAGTGCCGGCGACAACAGGATCACTCGTGTTTGCCCCGCCGGCCCGAAATAGCATGCGGTCAGGTAGTTGCCGGCGGCATAGAGGCCCGCATAGAGGGCCGCGAGCAGAGGAAGCCATCGACCGAACCTTACGGTCGCCGCATTGCGCACGAGGGAGGCGGCCAGGAAGCCGGCGAGGATGCCGGCGATGCCGGTGCCGAGATGTTCAAGGTTTGCGGGAAAGACGAACCCCAAGGCCAGGGCACGCAAAATCCCGATCGCCGGAAAAACCAGCGGCTGTCCGGTCTTGAGGAAGCACAACAGGAGGACAAAGGCCATCACCGGCCCGAAAAACATCTGCTCCAGGCCGGGAAATGGCATTCCCCAGCTCACCAGCAGATCGTGCGGCAGAAGACCTACCGCCTTCAGGGCGGGGGCGATCGCGACGGCAATAAACGCAGCCGCGGCAATCCATGCAACATCGGCCAAACGCATCTCGAATAGGTCCCGCCACGCTAAGGACGAAGCGATCCGGCCACTTCGCCACGCAAAAATCCAGCTCGCCCGGCTCTGCTTGACGCAGATCAAGGCGCATCAGCATGCCGCGAAAACAATGACGCAACCAAGTCCGGTGAGGCCGAAGGATCAAACGTGCTCTCCGCCAACCTGAACTGGGGCGCCGTCGTGGCCGTCCACGGCTCCGTCGTCGACGTTGCCTTCGCGGACGGCAGGCTGCCGGCGATCAACGAGTCGGTCCAGATCGAACCGGACCTCGGCGCGCCGCTCCTCGCCGAGGTGCAACAGCATCTCGCGCCGCAGCTGATCCGCGCCGTCGCGCTTGGCGATACCGCCGGGCTGAAACGTGGGGTCAAAGCCTATCCTCTCGGCAGCCCGGTCCGCTCGCCCGTCGGCGATGCGGTTCTCGGTCGCTTGCTGAATTCCGTCGGCGAGCCTATCGATCGTGGCGCGCCGTTCGCCGCCGATGTCGAACGCCGGCCGATCCACGCCCGCGCGCCGGCGCTCGACCGCCAAACTGGCACGCGAGAAATATTCCACACCGGCATCAAGGTGATCGACCTGCTGGCGCCGCTTGTCGCCGGTGGCAAGGCGGCCATGTTCGGTGGCGCCGGCGTCGGCAAGACGGTGCTCATCATGGAGCTGATTCGCACCACCGTCGAACGCCACTCCGGCATCTCCGTCTTCGCCGGCATCGGCGAGCGCTCGCGCGAAGGGCATGAATTGTTTCTGGAGCTGAGCCAAGCCGGCGTACTCGATCGCACCGCCCTCGTTTTCGGCCAGATGAACGAGCCGCCCGGGGCGCGCTGGCGAGCCGGGCTGACCGCGCTCGCGATCGCCGAATATTT
>JASHUW010000557.1 GCA_030039815.1 Alphaproteobacteria bacterium | reverse complement strand
ACCTGTCCCTGCCCGAGATCCAGAACCCGATGATCGACGCCTATCTCGCGGCGCTGCCGCCGGGGCGCGCGCCGCGCATTCTCGCCTCGCGCACGGTCTTCGTCGCCGATGACCGCGGCGAAGCGCTGCGCCTCGCCGAGATCGGCCTCAAGCGGCAACGGGCGCGGTTTGCCGCGATGGGTCGTGCCGGCTTTGTCGAGGGCATGTCGGTGTACGACCAGATCGCCGCGATGGACATCCATATCGGCACGCCGGACGAGGTAGTGGCCTCGCTGCGCGCCGACAGCGTGCTCGCCCGCGCCACCGACCTGACCGTACAGTCGCACTCGATCGACCCGCCGCACCCCTGGATTCTGCGGTCGATCGAGCTGGTCGCCGAGGCGGTGGCGCCGGCGCTCGGCTGGGCTCGGAGCGACGCCGCGGCCGCGCGGCACGTCGCTTGACCGCTGGCAGGGAAAGGCACACCAGATGGAGACGGATGTCATCGACGCGCTGATCGGGATCGAGCCTGGCTCGGCGCTTGACGCGATCCGCAATCGCCGCAAGCAGGCGCGCGAGCAAGCGCAGGCCAGCTATCGCGCGCTGTTCGCGCCGGAAGATTCTGGCGGGGTCGCGGCAATCGAGCGTTTCGCCATGGCGGTCTTCGTCACGGGCCTGCACGGCGACGCGGAGATCGCCGCATTCTACGCCGCTCGCCTGGCCGAAAG
The DNA here is from genome assembly GCA_030039815.1 of Alphaproteobacteria bacterium. Lineage (GTDB taxonomy): Bacteria > Pseudomonadota > Alphaproteobacteria > ATCC43930 > CGMCC-115725 > DATARH01. The sequence continues at coordinate 3,300 of JASHUW010000557.1, read as the reverse complement.
TGGCGCCGCGGCGGAACTGCGCGCCGCGACCGACGGGGCGAGCGCGGCAGCGAGGGGACAAGGCCCCTATGGCGCCTTTCCCGCTGGCCCGCTCAGCCGCGAGGACGCGCCCGGCCCGGCCCATCGCGTCGCGGCGGATCTCCGCCGCGCGCTGGGGCCGCGGCTGGCCGCCGCGTTCGATCACCTGCACATGCTGGTGTTTCACCCGCGCGATGCCGCGCCGCCGGCGCTGCAGGCGTTGCTCGATGCCGGCTGGTCGACCACCGACATCGTGACGCTGTCGCAGATCGCCGGCTTTCTCTCTTTCCAGGTCCGGGCGGTCGCCGGGCTGCGCGCGCTGGCCGCCACGATCTGACGCACGAGGCTCTGTCATGTCCGATAGGATCCCAGACTCAATTCTCCGGCCGCCGCCGCACACCGCTCCCGTCGTCTTCACCCGGGCGCTGCTCGATTGGCTGCCCTGGCTCGAACCGCTGGCGGTCGAGGCGCTGACCGAGCGGCATAGGGACGCCCTGGTCGATGCCGCGCGCGCCAAATCCGCCTATTTCCGCCTGCTGGCCCGCGACCCCGACGCGCTCAAGGCGCGCACGCTGACCGACAAGGACATCTTCTACAACCCGGATGCCGGCCTGCCGCGGGCGGAACGCGAGCTCGCCGCCGCCGCGACCTCGCGCTTCAACGGCTGCATCTATTGCGCCTCGGTGCATTCGCGGTTCTCCGCGACCTATTCGAAGCGCGAGGACGATGTGCAGCGCCTGTTGGACGAGGGCGTCGGCGCCGATCTCGGCGAGCGCTGGAACGCGATCGTCGCCGCGGCGGTGGCGCTCTCCGCGACGCCGATCGCGTTCGGACCCGAGCATGTAAAGCGCCTGCGCCGCGCCGGCCTGGACGATCTGGCGATCGCCGACGTGATCCACGCCGCCGCGTTCTTCAATTGGGCGAACCGGCTGATGCTGTCGCTCGGCGAGCCCGCCACGACGGGATGACGTCCGGCTCGCCGCCGGGACGTCATCTTAAGCGCGGCCGCTGTTTACAGCTTCCACCCGAGCCAGTCGCACACCGCGCGGCCCATCACCATTTCGAGGTCGCGGCCTTTGAGCCACGGCATCTCCTCGGTGAACATCGTCACGCACTGTTTCCACGAGCACGGCATGCGGGTGATGTCGGTGCCCCAGAAGCTGCGCTCGGGGCCGAACGCCTCGACGATCTGCTGGGTGTATTTGTGGATGTTGCGATAGGGGTAGGGCTGCGACGAGTTGCCCGGCGCACCGGTGCACTTGACCGCGACGTTCTTGTGCTTGGCGAGCGCCAGCAGCTGCGGCTGGTTGCCGTGCGCCGCGTCGTCGCTGCCGCCGCGCACCCGGCCGTAATGGTCGATGATGAGCTTGAGGCCGGGATGTTTCTCGGCGATCTGGCCGATCAGCGGCAGCCGGTCGCCGGCGATCAGCGCGATCGGGATGCCGGCCTTCTCGGCCGCCGGCCACAGCCAGTCCATCGTGCCGTCGGTCATCCAGTTGGCCTGGTGCGGCGCGGTGAACGCATAGCGCAGCCCGAGCATGCCCGGCCGGCTCTTCCAGCCGTCGATAAGGGCGCGGCTCTCCGGCTTGTCGACCGGGAAATTGCCGAGGATGCCGAAACGGGTGGGGTATTTCGCGGCGGCCTCTTCTGAGATTTTTCCCGAGTTCGGGTCCCAGCCCGGGGGATGCAGCAGGCAGGCATTGACCCCGGCCGCGTCCATGTCGCGGATGCATTCCTCGGCCGTGTAGGAATTGACCTGGCGGTGCATCGGGTTGCTCGGCGGCCCCGCCGACCAGATGTGGACCTGTGCGTCGACGATCAGCATGGCATTTCCCCTGTTTCGGTGGTTCTGCGACCATGCTAAGCGATGGCCCAGGGTCGATCAAACGCGGTCGATCAAACGGGGTCGATGAATCGCGGAGCCGATCAATGGCCGCAGCCAATGACAGCGTGAAGATCGTCACCGTCGCGAGCTGCTCGAATTTGCGCGACGAGCATCGTTTCCACGTCGCCGTTTCCGGCTCCTATGGCGGCCGCTACAACGCCTACAACGCCGCGAAATGGCCGGTGCGCGCGGTCATCATGAACGATGCCGGGATCGGCAAGGACGATGCCGGCATCGTCGGCCTCGAATTCCTCGACCGCATCAAGATGGCTGCGGCGACGGCTGACGCGCAGACCTGCCATATCGGCGACGGCGATCACATGCTCGCGCATGGCGTCATCAGCCATGTCAACAAGGCTGCCGCGGCGCTCGGCTGCAAGGTCGGGCAAAAGGTGCGCGACTGCGCCGAACTGATGCGCGCGGCTACTCCGCCGACCGAGATGCCGCCGGCGATCAGTGACGGCGCGCGCTACATCCTGCGCGACAATCCCGGCGAGCCGGGTCTCGTCTGCGCCGACTCGATCGGTATGATCGTGCCCGACGACGCCGGCAAGATCGTCGTCACCGCCTCGCACGGCGCGCTGTCGGGCGGGCGGCCCGACAACGCCGTCGCGCCCGACGTCTATGCCTGCTTTTTCAGCGACGCCGGGGTCGGGGGCGGCATGGACGGAGCGGGGATCGCGCGGCTCGCGCCGCTCGATCACCGCGGCATCCCGGCCGGCGCGGTCTCGGCCGACAGCGCGCCGATCGGCGACGCACGCGCGCTCTATCGCGATGGCGTGCTGTCTCGCGTCAACGAGAGCGCGGCTCGGCTCGGCGCGCATCCCGGCATGACGCTGAAGGCATTCGTGGACATCCTGACGGCGGCCGCGCGACCCGCGTAACCATCCAGGTGGTTCTCATGTCGCGGCGGGGGGCCGGTGCCACGCGCGGTAGCAATGCGTTTACCAAGGTCCCGTATCATAAGGTGATCAGAACAAAGGCGTATTCGTGTACGAGATTGCCGATCGCCTGGGTCCCATAGCGCGCGAGTTGCTTGACGCGTGGGTCAAGCTGCCTCGCGAAGACGCCATCGTGCCCGGCCGCGATGGCTTCGACCCGATGGCGATCACCCGCATCCTCCCGGTGATCAGCGTCATCGGTCGCGAGGGCGAGGACCAGTGGCGTTTCCGGCTGGTCGGCACCGAAATCGAGCGGCGCTGGAACCGGAAGATTACCGGCACCGATTGCTTTGATGGCGTATCGCGCTCAGCCGCCGCGGTGATGCGGCGGGAACTCAAAAGCGTCGTCGAATGGCCGTGCGGCTCGTGGTCGCGGCGCCGGATCGAGCTGCTTTCGGGATGCGCCGCCGCGATCGAAACCCTGCGCCTCCCACTGCGTGCGAAAGACGGCGCGGT
>JASHUW010000556.1 GCA_030039815.1 Alphaproteobacteria bacterium | reverse complement strand
CTCCGGCGGGCAGATCCTGTTCGACGACCCGCGCAGCGGCCAGGGCGCCGTCGACCTCGCCGCGCTCGCCGCCGACGGCGCGGAGATGCGCGCGCTGCGCGGCGGCAGCATCTCGATCGTCTTTCAGGAACCGATGAGCTCGCTGTCGCCGCTGCACACGGTCGGCAACCAGGTCGGCGAGGCGCTCGCGCTGCATCGCGGCTGCACCGGTTCGGAAGTCCGCGAGCTCGGGGTCGAGATGCTGCGCCATGTCGGCTTCCCCGACCCGGCGCGCGCCTGGCGCAGCTACCCGTTCGAGCTGTCGGGCGGGCTGCGGCAGCGGGCGATGATCGCGATGGCGCTGGTCTGTCGCCCGGCGCTCTTGATCCTCGACGAGCCGACGACCGCGCTCGACGTGACGATCCAGGCGCAGATCCTGAAGCTCGTCGTCGAGCTGCAGCACGAACTCAACATGGCCGTGCTGCTCATCACTCACGATCTCGGCGTCGTCGCCAATATCGCCGAGGAGATCGTCGTGATGTACCACGGCGAGGTCATGGAGTCGGGCTCGCTCGACGACATCTTCCGCCACGCCGAACACCCCTATTTGCAGGCGCTGCTGCGCGCGGTGCCGCGGTTCGACATGAAGCCCGGCGAGCGGCTGGTGCCGATCCGCGAGATTCCGGTCGCCGACGCGCCTTATCTGATGGCCGACAGGGAGGTGCGCCCGATGGGCGGCAGCGCAATGCTGCTGGAATGCACCGACCTCAAAAAGAGCTACGGGCTGCGCCGCTCGGGAATCTTCGGCGGCGCCAGCTCAACCCGCATCGTCGCCGTCGATGGGGTGAGCCTCAACGTCGCGCGCGGCGAATGCCTGGGACTCGTCGGCGAGAGCGGCTGCGGCAAGACCACGCTGTCCAAGATGCTGCTTCGCGCGGTCAAGCCGGACAGCGGCAGCGTCGTCTTCAACGATCACGACAAGAGCTGGGACGTGCTCGCGCTCGACGGCGACGACCTCAAGCAGTTCCGCCGCAAGGTGCAGTTCATCTTCCAGGACCCGTTCGGCTCGCTCAACCCGCGCATGACCGTCGCCGACATCATCGGCGAGCCGCTGGTGATCCACGGCATCGGCACCACGGCGTCGCGCCGCGAGATCGTCGCCGAGCTCGCCAACCTCGTCGGTCTCGACCCGCGCCATTTGCGCCGCTACCCGCACAGCTTCTCAGGCGGCCAGCGCCAGCGCATCGGCATCGCCCGTGCCCTGGCGCTGCGTCCCGATCTGGTGATCTGCGACGAGCCGGTCTCGGCGCTCGACGTGTCGATCCAGGCGCAGGTGCTCAACCTCTTGATCGACCTCAAGGAAAAGCTCGGCCTCACCTATCTCTTCATCTCGCACAATCTGGCGGTGGTCGATTACATCTCCGACCGGGTCGCGGTGATGTGCGCCGGGCGGATCGTCGAGATCGCCGGGCGCGGCGTCTTGTTCCGCAATCCCGTCCATCCCTATACCCAGGCGCTGCTCGCCGCGGTGCCCGCGCCCGACCTCGCGCACCGGCTCGATTTCGAGCGGCTGATGGAGGACAAGGCGTCCGATCCGGCGGCCTGGCCCGAGCCGTTCCGCCGCCACCCGAGCAACCCGCCGCGGCTCATCGAGGTCGCGCCCCGCCATTTCGTCGAGGCCACCGCGATGCCGGTCCTGGCCGCGCGCGAAATGAAGCTGATGGCCGGCAAATGACGCCGCTCGCCGTTTCCGCGCTCCCTCGCCCCGCTTGCGGGGAGAGGGCTGGGGTGAGGGGCAGGGTTCTGCTCCTCCTAGCCGTCGCGTTCCTGCTCTGCGCCGCCGGCCCGGCCCGCGCCGCGCTGCAGGAGACGCCCTATTTCGCCAAGGAGGTGGCGGCCGGCAAGCTGCCGCCAGTGGCGCAGCGCATCCCGAGCGAGCCCTCGCTTGCCGAGCTCGAGACGCTCGGCAAGCCCGGCGGCGATCTGCGCATGCTGATGGCGAACGCCAAGGATTCGCGGCTGATGGTCGTCTACGGCTACGCCCGGCTGGTCGACTACACGCCGGCGCTCGCCATCGTCCCCGACATCCTGCTCGGCGTCGATGTCCAGGAAGGCCGCATCTTCACGCTGCATCTTCGCCCCGGTCACAAATGGTCGGACGGCCAGCCCTTCACCGCCGAGGATTTTCGCTACTGGTTCGAGGACATCGCCAACAATCCGGAGCTGTCGCCCTCCGGCCTGCCGCTGCAGATGCTGGTCGACGGCAAGCCGCCGACATTCGAGGTCATCGACCAGACGACGGTGCGCTACACCTGGGACAAGCCCAACCCGCTGTTCCTGCCGGCGCTCGCCGGGCCCGACCCGATGTTCATCTATGCGCCGGCGCACTACCTGAAAAAGTTCAACCCGAAATACACCGATCCCGCCAAGGTGGCCGACGAGGTCAAGGATGCCGGCGTGCGCAATTGGGCGGCGCTGCACATCAAGCGCGACAGCCAGTACCACAACGAAAATCCCAAGATGCCGACGCTCGACCCCTGGGTGCTCAAGACCAAGCTGCCGGCCGACCGCATCGTCTTCGAGCGCAATCCGTACTATTACCGGGTCGACGGCGCCGGCCACCAGCTGCCCTATATCGACCGGGT
>JASHUW010000555.1 GCA_030039815.1 Alphaproteobacteria bacterium | reverse complement strand
TCCGAAACAACATTCTGAGCAAGATGACCAGCACCCCGCATATGCAAGAACCGACGCCCGGCCACCTCCCCAACGGCGCCAACGGCAATGGCGCCCACGAATACGACGAGAGCTCGATCACCGTGCTGCACGGGCTCGACCCCGTGCGCAAGCGGCCGGGCATGTATATCGGCGACACCGATGACGGCTCGGGCCTGCATCACATGGTCTACGAGGTCGTCGATAACGCGATCGACGAGGCACTCGAAGGCTATTGCGACGCGGTGATGGTGACGCTCAACGCCGACGGCTCCTGCACGGTCAAGGACAATGGCCGCGGCATCCCGGTCGGCATCCACCAGGAGGAAGGCGTCTCGGCCGCCGAGGTCATCATGACCCAGCTGCATGCCGGCGGGAAATTCGACCAGAACTCGTACAAGGTCTCGGGCGGGCTGCACGGGGTCGGCGTGTCGGTGGTCAACGCGCTGTCCGCGACGCTGGAGATGCGCATCTTCCGCAACGGCTCGGAATGGTTCATGCGCTTTCACGACGGGGTGCCGGAAGCACCGCTTCAGGAAGTCGGGCCGGCGCCTGAATGGCCGCAAGGCTCCAAGCGCGAGGGCCTGAAGACCGGCACCGAGATCACGTTCACGCCAAGCGGGGCGACGTTCACCCGCACCGAGTTCGATTTCACCACGCTGGAGCACCGGCTGCGCGAGCTCGCCTTCCTCAATGGCGGGGTGACGCTCGAATTGACCGATCTGCGCGGGGTCGAGCCGAAAACCGTCACCTTCCATTACGAAGGCGGGTTGGAGGCGTTCGTCGAATATCTCGACCGCTCGAAACAGGCGCTGCATTCGCCCTCGATCTCGATCAAGGGCGAGAAGGAAGGCATTTTTGTCGAGATCGCGATGGAGTGGACCGACTCCTATCACGAGACGATGCTGTGCTTTACCAACAACATCCCGCAGCGCGACGGCGGCACGCATCTCGCCGGCTTTCGCGGCGCGCTGACCCGCACGGTCAACACCTACGCAACCGACAGCGGCATCGCCAAGAAGGAGAAGATCGCGCTCTCCGGCGAGGACATGCGCGAGGGTCTCACCTGCATCCTCTCGGTCAAGCTGCCCGATCCGAAATTCTCCTCGCAGACCAAGGACAAGCTGGTCTCGTCCGAGGTGCGGCCGGTGATCGAGAGCATCGTCGGCGACAAGCTGACCCAGTGGTTCGAGGAGCACCCGACCGAGGCACGCAAGGTCGTCGCCAAGGTGGTCGAAGCCGCCGCCGCGCGCGAAGCGGCGCGCAAGGCGCGTGACCTGACGCGGCGCAAGACCGCACTCGACATCGCCAACCTGCCCGGCAAGCTCGCCGATTGCCAGGAGCGCGACCCGGCCAAGAGCGAAATCTTCATCGTCGAGGGCGACAGCGCCGGCGGCTCGGCGAAGCAGGGCCGCGACCGCCGGTTCCAGGCGATCCTGCCCTTGAAGGGCAAGATCCTCAATGTCGAGCGCGCGCGCTTCGACAAGATGCTGAGCTCGGCAGAGATCGGGACGCTGATCCAGGCGCTCGGCACCGGCATCGGCAGCGAGGATTTCGATGCCGCGAAGGCGCGCTATCACCGCATCATCATCATGACCGATGCCGATGTCGACGGCAGCCATATCCGCACGCTGTTGCTGACGTTCTTCTTCCGGCAGATGCCCGACCTGATCGACAAGGGCTTTCTCTATATCGCCCAGCCGCCGCTCTACCGGCTGCAGCGCGGCAGCGCGAAGCCGGTGTATTTGAAGGACGATCCGGCGCTTGAAGCTTATTGCGTCGAGAGCGCGTTGCGTGACGCGGTGTTTCACCAGCATGACGGCGGCCAGCGCGGCGGCAACGATCTGCGCGACCTGTTGGAGCAGGCGCGCGCGCAGCGACGGGCACTGCTGCCGCTGGCGGCGAAGGTCGGCAATCTGACGATCGTCGAGCAGGCGGCAATCGCCGGTGCGCTTCATGGCGACCCCCTGCGTGCGGCCGAAGCCGCCGAGCGCACCGCGGCGCGGCTCAACACGGTCGATAGCGCTACGGACGGCCTGTGGCATGGCGAAGCGAACTCCACCGCTGACATGATTTTCAGCCGCACCCGTCAGGGCGTCGGCGAACGGCGACTGGTCGAAGCGGCGCTGACGGGGTCCAGCGAGGCGCGCCGGCTCGACGCCGAGAACGCGGTGCTGCGGGAGACCTACGAGGCGCCCGGCAAACTCACCGCCCGCGATCGCGAATTTCGCATCACCGGACCGGTGAGCCTGGTCGAGGCGGTGATGGATATCGGCCGCCGCGGGATCGACATCACCCGCTACAAGGGCCTCGGCGAGATGAACCCGGATCAGCTCTGGGAGACGACGCTCGACCCGGAAATCCGCTCGCTCCTGCAGGTGCGGGTCAACCACGCCGACGATGCCGAGGAAACCTTCTCGACGCTGATGGGCGACCTCGTCGAGCCGCGCCGCGACTTCATCCAGGCCAACGCGCTCAGCGTCGCGAATTTGGATGTGTAATCGGCAGCGGCCGGGCCCGCCGCTTGGCGCTTGTCCGTCCTACCTGTTTACACAATTTTCCCATATACGCAAATAGCTAATATCGATCCGGATTGATTCAAGCCCCGGTCGAAAAATAATTATTGCGCGGTCGCGTGCTGGCCGGAATAGCCGATACGCCAGATCGTGCCGTTGCCGTCTTCGGTGAACAGCAGCGCGCCGTCTTTCGCCACGGCGACGCCGACCGGGCGGCCCCAGACGCTGCCGTCCTCGGTCACGAAGCCAGTCACAAAGTCCTCGTATTCGCCGGTGGGGGCGCCGTCCTTAAGGATGACCCGGACGATCTTGTAGCCGGTGCGCTGGTGCCGGTTCCACGAGCCATGCAGCGCGACAAAGGCGCTGCCGTGGTACTCGGCCGGGAACATCGCGCCGTCGTAGAAGGTGATACCGAGCGGCGCGGAATGCGGCTGGATCAGCACGTCCGGCACGGTGACCTTGTCGGCGAGATCGGGCCGCTCGCCCTTGTGTCGCGGGTCTTCATGGTCGCCGATATAGTACCAGGGCCAGCCGTAGAACCCGCCCTCGCGCACCCGCGTCGCATAATCGGGCGGCAGATTGTCGCCGAGCCCGTCGCGCTCGTTGGTCGCGCACCACAGATCGCCGGTCCTGGGTTCGATGGCCAGCGACACGCAATTGCGGATACCGGTCGCGAAAATCCGGCCGTTATGGCCGTCGGGATCGAATTCCAGCACGTCGGCGCGGCC
>JASHUW010000554.1 GCA_030039815.1 Alphaproteobacteria bacterium | reverse complement strand
GACGAACCAGAAATAGCCGTCCTCGTCGCGCTTGGCCAAATCGCCGGTCAGGTACCAAGGCCCGACGAAGCATTTGCGATATCGCTCGTCTTCATGGAGGTAGCCTCGCATCATCGACGGCCATCCCGCCTTCAGTGCGAGCTCGCCTTGCACCATTGACGAATCGATAACCGTCACGCCACCGTCAGGCGCGCGCTCCACGATGGCGGCCTCGATGCCCGGCAGCGGCAGCCCCATCGAGCCCGGCTTGACCGGCAGCCCGACGAAATTGGCGATCATGATGCCGCCCGTCTCGGTCTGCCACCAATTGTCGTGGAACGGCCGGCCGAAAGCCTGGACGCCCCACAGCACCGCCTCGGGGTTGAGTGGCTCGCCGACGCTGGCCATGAAGCGCAAGGCGCTCAGATCGTATCCCTGGACCATCCCCGCGCCGAGCTTCATCATCATGCGGATCGCCGTTGGCGCGGTGTACCAAACGGTGACCTGCTCGGAAGCAAGCACGCCATACCAAGTCTGGGCGTCGAACTCTTCCTCGACAACGAGGTTCGTCACTCCATGAGTCAGCGGCGCAATGATGCCGTAGCTTGTGCCGGTGACCCATCCGGGGTCGGCCGTGCACCAGAAGATGTCATCGTCGTGCAGGTCGAGCGCATAAAGGCCGGTGATGTGGTGGGTGACGACGGCCTCATGCACATGAATGGCGCCCTTTGGTCTGCCGGTTGTGCCGCTGGTGAAATGGAGCAGCGCGACATCTTCTGGAGATGTCGCCGGGATGATGAAGTCGTCGCTTGCCCCGGCCATGAGCTGCGACCAGCGAATGGTTCCCGGCACGGGAGCCCCGTCATCGGTCAAAATGACGTGGATGAGGTTGGGCAGCTGCGGCCTCATCCGCTCGACCTTGCGGCGGTACAACGCCTCGGTCGTGACGAGTACTTTTCCGGCGCCAATTTCAAGCCGTGTAGCGATTGGCTCGGGTCCGAAAGCGGAGAACAACGGCGAAGCGACGCATTTCGCCTTCAGCGCTCCGAGCACCGAAATGTAAAGCTGCGGCACACGTCCGAGCAGGACAAACACACGGTCGCCCGCATTGATACCAAGCCCGCCGAGGACGTTGGCGAAACGGTTCGTCGCCGCGGCCAGTTCGCGATAGGTCAACTCCTGTCGCGCGCCGGACTTGCCGAGCCACCGCAGCGCGACCCGGCCGGCGCGCGGGCCGTGCGCGTGGCGATCGACCGTTTCGTGCGCGATGTTCAATCCCTTGCCACCCGGCAAACCGTCGAGAAGCTCCCGGGCAACAGTCCAGCTGAAGCTGCTGCGCGCGGCGGCGTAATCCGTCAGGTTCGGGCGGCGCGCCTGCGTCTCCGGGTCTTTCGCGATCACCCCGTTGAGGTAGCCGCCACTTGTCATGGTGCGCCCCGGGTCGGAGCGACTCGCTCTGAACTCACGGATGGGCTGTCGAACAAGGCGATGTCCCCACGACTATAGTGCTGTCGCCGAATTTCGTCGGAGAGCATGACGGTCGCGAAGACGACGAAATCAAGGTATGCAAGGCCAATCGCGAGTGCCGCCAACAGCACGTTCAGATCGCCGACCAGACGATCAAGCCGTTGGCGAAAGTTCGGCGGAGAGTTGTCGAATGGCGACCGCATAACACGGTCATTTGACCCCGCAAGCGGATCGGTTTCCTTGACCTATCTCAATCGGCTTGCAGGGAAGGATCGCGGCGCCAGGGACGGTCTCATTTTCGGAGCGATGTTCCTGGCGGATTCTGCCGTGCGAGCGATTCAACTCGAGGATATAGGTGGGTGGTTCAAACTTATCGGATTACGCTATTCTGACCGCTGTCGGGTTTGAGTCCAATTAGGTTGGAGCGAATGGATGCGACATTCGCGGGCTTGGGTTTCGGGGTTAGTCGTCACCCTGGCGGTGGTCGTCGCTGGCTGCAACTTGCTTGGTCCAAGTTCGATTGACCAGGGTCGCGATCGTTACAACAGTGCGATTCACACGACGTCGATGGAACAAACGATGTCGAATATTGTTCGCGTCTACCAAAACGAGCCGACCACATTCATGGACGTCAGCGAAGTCGATGCGACGATGAGTTTTGGCGGCTCACTCCAGGGCGCGGCAACCGGGATCGGCAGCACCGCCACCCACTCGACCACCGCCGGGACCCTCGCAGGACGAGTGGGAAGCGCAACCGGCACGGTGCAATATTCGGAGACGCCAACAATCCGCTACCTACCGCTGCTCGGGCAACCCCTCGTCGCGCAGCTGGTGACCCCGGTCAGTGTCGATGCTCTCGGCTTGCTCTACGACTCGTACTGGCCAGCGGCATCGGTTCTCGACTTTGCGGCAGCCTACTTAACACCGGAGTATGCCGAGTTCTTTTCGGCTCTCGACACGATAATCGAACTCGACGACCGCAGCGCGATCGAAATCACCGCCGCGAAAACCGGTCTGCCCAAGCCACCCGATGCCGCGTCCGAGGTCACGTCGCCGGCAACGAAGGAGCCAGCCAAGTCACCGGATAGCGGCAATGATTCACTATTCATCTATTTGCGGCCGCTTCAAGCCGGTAGGAGGGGCCATCCTGTCAACAAACAGCAACAGGACGCGGTGTGGGTAGAGCGGCGCGTTCTGCAACTCTGGGTGCGTCTGCTGCGGATCTACAGCAGAACCCAGCCGCCGTTCGAGCCCAGCGCTGGAGCCCGGCGCTGCGCCGAACTTGGTCTCGCGGTCGATCGGCAAACTCACTGGTTCGCTCCCGACAAGTTGAGAAGCTGGGACGTCGACATCCGTTCGAAGTCGGCAAGTGACTTAGAACAGGCGCGCGAGTGCTTGCCGCATTCGATCGAACTGCGTGTCATTCCCGGACCGCGATATGAACCGACAAAGGCTGCTAATAAGACGGAGCCCACCGAGGTCAATCTCATCACCCGCGCGCCGCTGATGCGCACGTATTCCGCCCTTGGCATCCTCAAGAATGCCGTCGAACGGCCACATCCCCGGATCGAATTCGTCACCTCGGCGCGTTACCAGGCCATTCGCGACCGGCAAACCCATCCGTGGAACGCCGATGCGGACGAATTGAGCTACTACACCCTTCTCCCCGAGGATGAAGACTCGGTCGATTGCGATGATGTCGCTTTGCGGCAGCGAGGCTGCGACGACCCTGTGCCGCAAAAGGAACCCGAGCACAGCCGTTTCATCGCCATGACAACAACCCTTGCTGACTGGCTACGGCGCTACGCCACTTACGAAGCTCCGCCCGATCCGGCCGCAGACCAGTACCCAGGGGACCTGTTCACCTACGAAAAGCCGGGCGACGATATCCTTGATGGCGATTACATTACGATAAACCGGCGGCTAGGCTTTCTTCGCCGATACATCTTGATTCTCGTCAGCAATGGACCACCCGACATTCCAGTGTACGTGAGCTATTTCGACCGTGGGCGTTGGTATTACATCGCTCAGGACGATCCCGTGTCGCAGAAGAATTTCCACCTGCTCTCGCTGTTCATGACAATGATGGCGGTGCCTCCGGCGACCCAGCCGCTCTCACCTGTGATAAGTGTCGGTGGCGGTGGATGATCAGTGTCAGCCTACCATCGATCGGCAAATGGGGGGCAGTCATGCGCTTCTCCGCTGGACCTATCGTTGCAATCAGCATGGCTTTGATCGCCGCCGCGGGCGGTGAGACAATGGCCGATGACAGGAGCGCCGATAGTTGGGCACAGCAGCTGACCGGCGCATGGCTTCTTTCCTCGGATCGCGACAAGGAAGTGGTGGTTGGCCAGAACCCCAAGGGGAGCATTATTTTGGAGGCCGGCAACTTCGCCTTACAGATCGTTAGCGCCGACCTGCCAAAAATCGCGGCAGAGGATCGATCGCAGGGCACTGCGGACGAGAACGCGGCGATCGCTCAGCAAAACCTGGCCTATTTTGGGACCTACGAGCTGAACGAGCCGGCGCATATCCTCGTTTTGCACATTTACTACGGCTCTTTTGCCAATTGGCGGGATACCGACCAGAAGTGGATCGTCACGCTTAATGCGGATCAAATGAGCTGGATGCGGCCGGGAAACGCCGCACCAGCATTGGTTTGGCTCCGCGCCCCGTCGGGTGGGGCAGTAGCGACGCGCGGCCGGCATTATTGAGAAATAGCGCTTCACCGACCAGGTGCGCCTTCGCCGGCGAGGACGAAGGGGGCCCAGTCCATCGGGTTGGTGAATTCCGTCGGACTTGCTGGATCAAGCATCGCCAGTTCGGATCGCCTCAGCGCTTCGGCGCGGCCGATTGCCGGATCTCGTGCTAATTGCACAAAGGCGGTGGTCATTAGCGCGACCGTCG
>JASHUW010000553.1 GCA_030039815.1 Alphaproteobacteria bacterium | reverse complement strand
AGTGACATCAACAACTGTGCTGACGCAAGGGGCATGCCTGCGGCGGAGGCGGAAACCGCGCGCAGGCAGCGGGGCTATTCCGCGGCGGCGCGGGCGCTCTCGGCCTCGGCCTTCAGCTCCAAAAGCGCGCGGCGATAATCCCGCGGCATCACCTTGACGAAAGCGGCGACGGTATTGTCCCAGTCTTCGAGGAGCTGGCGGGCGCGCTTGCTGCCGGTCAGCAGATGGTGGCGCTCGATAAGGATGCGCAGCCGCGCCGCGTCGTGGCGCAACAGGTCGCCCATGCCGTTGTCGTGGACGTCGACCGGGCGCTGACGCGGCCGGCCTTCTTCGCCCTCCTCATCCTCGGCGATGTTTTCGAGATCGACACCGGCCTGGTTGCAAAGGCTGGCGAACCTGCCTTTCGGGTCCCAGACATAGGCGATGCCGCCCGACATGCCGGCGGCGAAATTGCGCCCGGTGTCGCCCAGCACCACGGCGATGCCGCCCGTCATGTATTCGCAACCATGGTCGCCAGTGCCCTCGACCACGGCGATGGCGCCCGAGTTGCGCACCGCGAAACGCTCGCCGGCGACGCCCTCGAAATAGGCTTCGCCCGCGATGGCGCCATAAAGCACGGTGTTGCCGATGATGATGTTCTCGGTCGGCTCGCGCGTCGCCTGCGGCGGCTGGCGGACGATCAGCTTACCGCCGGACAGCCCCTTGCCGGTGTAGTCGTTGGCGTCGCCGACCAGCTCCAAGGTCACGCCATGCGCGAGGAATGCACCAAAGCTCTGCCCGGCGGTGCCCTCGAAGCGCGTCCAGATCGTGTCGTCGGGCAGGCCGTCATGGCCATAGCGTTTCGCCACCTCGCCCGACAGCATCGCGCCGACCGTGCGATGGACATTGCGGATCGGCTTCTCGACGCGCACCAGCTCGCCCTTGTCGAGCGCCGGCTGCGACAGCGCGATCAGCTCCTGGTCGAGCGCCTTGTCGAGGTGGTGGTTCTGGCTCTCGCAGTGACGGATCGCCACGCCCGGTGCCGCTGGTTCCTGGTAGAGGATGCGCGACAGGTCGACGCCGCGTGCCTTCCAGTGATGCACCGCCCGCACCATGTCGAGCCGGTCGACCCGGCCGACCATCTCGTCGAACGTGCGGAAGCCCAGTTCCGCCATCAGCTCGCGCACTTCCTCGGCGACGAAGAAGAAATAGTTGATCACATGCTCGGGCTGTCCCGTGAAACGCGCGCGCAGCACCGGGTCCTGCGTGGCGATGCCGACCGGGCAGGTGTTGAGGTGGCATTTGCGCATCATCACGCAGCCGGCGGCGATCAAGGGCGCGGTCGCGAAGCCGAACTCGTCGGCGCCGAGCAGCGCCCCGACCACGACATCGCGTCCGGTGCGTAAGCCGCCATCGACCTGCACCGCGATGCGGCCCCGAAGCCCGTTGCGCACCAAGGTCTGCTGCGTTTCGGCGAGGCCGATCTCCCAGGGCGAGCCGGCGTGGGTCAGCGAGGTCAGCGGGCTCGCGCCGGTGCCGCCTTCGTAGCCGGCGATCGTCACATGGTCGGCGCGCGCCTTGGAGACGCCGGCCGCGACCGTGCCGACCCCGACCTCGCTGACCAGCTTCACCGACACGTCGGCCTTGGGGTTGGCGTTTTTCAAATCGTGGATCAGCTGCGCCAAATCCTCGATCGAATAGATGTCGTGATGCGGGGGCGGCGAGATGAGCCCCACCCCCGGCGTTGAATGCCGCACCTTGGCGATGGCCTTGTCGACCTTGTGGCCGGGCAGCTGGCCGCCCTCGCCGGGCTTCGCGCCCTGCGCCATCTTGATCTGCAGCACGTCGGCATTGACGAGGTATTCGGTCGTCACGCCAAAGCGCCCCGAGGCGACCTGCTTGATCGCCGAGCGCTTGGAATCGCCGTTGGGCAGCGGCTTGAACCGCTCCGCCTCTTCGCCGCCCTCGCCGGTGTTCGACTTGCCGCCGATGCGGTTCATCGCGATCGCCAGCGTGGTGTGCGCCTCGCGGCTGATCGAGCCGAAGCTCATCGCGCCGGTCGCGAAGCGCTTGACGATCGCCGCGGCCGGCTCGACCGCGTCGAGCGGCAGCTTCTCGGTCGCCGGCTTGAACTTCATCAACCCGCGAATGGTGAGGAGGCGCTCCGACTGGTCGTTGATGATGCCGGCAAAGGCCTTGTAGTCGGCCGCCGAGTTGCCGCGCATGGCGTGCTGCAGCTTGCCGATGGTCTGCGGCGTCCAGGCATGCGCCTCGCCGCGCAGCCGGAAGGCGTAGTCGCCGCCGACATCGAGCATCTCGCGATAGAGTGGGTCCTCGCCATAGGCCTGCGCGTGGCGCACCAGCGCCTCGTTGGCGATGGCAAACAGGTCGGCCCCCTCGATGGTCGTCGCGGTGCCGGTGAAATACTTGTCGACAAACGAGCTTTCGAGCCCGACCGCATCGAAGATCTGGGCGCCGCAATAGGACTGGTAGGTCGAGATGCCCATCTTGGACATCACCTTCAACAGGCCCTTGCCGACCGCCTTGAGGTAATTCTTCTGCACCTCATAGGCGCTGAGGCTGAGGCCGCTTTCCGTCCTGATCTGCTCGAGCGTCGCGAAGGCGAGATAGGGGTTGATCGCCTCCGCGCCGTAGCCGGCGAGCACGCAGAAATCATGCACCTGCACCGCGTCGCCGGTCTCGACGACGATGCCGGTGCGGGTGCGCAGCCCCTCGCGGATCAGGTGATGGTGCACCGCCGAGGTGGCGAGCAGCGCCGGGATCGGGCAGCGCTCGGGCGACACCGCGCGATCCGACAGGATCAGGATGTTGTGGCCGGCGAGCACCGCCTCGGTCGCGGCATGGCACAGCCGGTCGAGCGCCGGCTCGACCCCGGCCGCGCCTTCCGCCGCCGGCCAGGTAATGTCGAGCGTGTCGGTCTTGAACCTTCCGTCGGCCAGCTTCTCGATGTTGCGGATCTTGTCGAGGTCGCCGTCGGTCAGCACCGGCTGCGACACTTCGAGCCGGTGATGCGTGCCGACCTCGTGGCCGAGCAGGTTCGGCCGCGGGCCGATCATCGAGACCAGCGACATCACCAGCTCTTCGCGGATCGGGTCGATCGGCGGGTTGGTGACCTGCGCGAAGTTCTGTTTGAAGTAGTTGTAGAGCACCTTCGGCTTGTTGGAGAACGCGGCGATCGGCGTGTCGGTGCCCATCGAGCCGAGCGGGTCGTCGCCGTCCTTCGCCATCGGTTCGAGGAAGAATTGCAGGTCTTCCTGCGTGTAGCCGAACACCTGCTGCAGCGCGAGCCGCGTCGAGGGGTCGTTGGCGCGCGGCGGGATCGTGGGCTCGGCCGGCTCGGGCAGCTCGGAAACCTTGTACTGCGTCTGTTTGAGCCAGGCCTCGTAAGGGTGCTCGGCGGCGAGCTTCGCCTTGATCTCGTCGTCGCCGATGATGCGGCCCTCTTCGAGATCGATCAGCAGCATCTTGCCGGGCTGCAGCCGCCATTTGCGGGTGATGCGCTCTTCCGGCACCGGCAGCACGCCCGCCTCGGACGCCATGATCACATGGTCGTCGTCGGTGACGATGTAGCGCGCCGGGCGCAAGCCGTTGCGATCGAGCGTCGCGCCGATCTGCCGCCCGTCGGTAAAGGCGATCGCCGCCGGCCCGTCCCACGGCTCCATCAGCGCCGCATGGTATTCGTAGAAGGCGCGGCGGTCGGGGTCCATCAGCGGGTCGGCCCACGCCTCGGGGATCAGCATCATCATCGCGTGCGACAGCGAATAGCCGCCGGCGGTGACGAGCAGTTCGAGCGCGTTGTCGATGCACGCG
>JASHUW010000552.1 GCA_030039815.1 Alphaproteobacteria bacterium | reverse complement strand
GCGCAAGGGGTCGGCGCCGACCGCATCGCCAATTCGGTCGCCGCGCAGGATCGCTACCAGACGCCGCTGATGGTCATCGACTTCGGCACCGCCACCAATTTCGATGTCGTCGACAAGACCGGCAATTACTGCGGCGGCATCATCGCGCCGGGCCCGAACCTGTCGCTGCAGGCGCTGGAGATGGCGGCGGCCCAGCTGCCGCATATCGCGATCCGCAAACCGCCCGCGGTGGTCGGCCGCAACACGATCGGCGCGATGGAATCGGGCGTGTTCTGGGGCTATGTCGGGATGATCGAGGGGCTGGTGCGGCGCATCCGCGAGGAGCGCGGCGAGGCCATGGGCACGGTCGCGACCGGTGGCCTCGCGCCGCTTTTTGCCAACGCCACCGACGCGATCGAAAAAGTCGACCCCGATCTGACGTTGTGGGGGCTTCGTCTGATCTACCGGCGCAATCGCAATCGATGAAGGCGAGCGCGCCGGCCAAGCAGCCGCTCGATCGCGCCGTCGAGCGCGACGAGGAGGGGCTCTATTTCGTCCCGCTCGGCGGCTCGGGCGAGATCGGCATGAACCTCAACCTCTACGCCTATCGCGGCCAGTGGCTGATGCTCGATTGCGGCGTCACCTTCGGCGAGGAGGAGCATGCCGGCGTCGATGTCATCATGCCCGACCCCGCCTTCATCGTGGAACGCAAGGACAGGCTGCTCGGCATCGTCGCGACCCACGCGCATGAGGACCATATCGGCGCGATTCCCTATCTCTGGCCGCAATTGCAATGCCCCATCTGGGCGACGCCGTTCACCGCTTCGCTGCTGCGCGCCAAGCTCGAGGAAGCAGGGCTCGCCGGCAAGGTGCCGATCACCGTCGTGCCGATGTCCGGGCGATTCACGATCGGCCCGTTCGACCTCGAGCTGGTGACGCTGACCCATTCGATCCCCGAGCCCAACGCGGTCGCGGTCCGCACGCCGGTCGGCACCGTGTTGCACACCGGCGACTGGAAGCTCGACCCCGACCCGCTGATCGGCGATGTCACCGACGAGGCCGCGCTCGTCCGCATCGGCGACGAGGGGGTCATCGCCATGGTCGGCGATTCGACCAACGCCATGGTCGACGGTCATTCGGGGTCGGAGGCCGAGTTGCGCGAGGCGCTCACCGAGCTGATCGGCCGCTACGCCGGCCGCGTCGCTGTCGCCTGCTTTGCCTCCAATGTCGCGCGCCTGTCGACGATCGCCCATGCCGCGCAGGCGCATGGCCGTGACGTGGCGTTGATCGGCCGCTCGCTGTGGCGCATCGACAAGGCGGCGCGGGAGAACGGCTATCTCGCCGAGGTGCCGCGCTTCCTGACCGAGGAGGAGGCCGGCTATGTTCCGGCCGACCGCATCGTGCTCATCTGCACCGGCAGCCAGGGCGAGCCGCGCGCCGCGCTCAATCGCATCGCCCGCGAGGACCACCCGCACATCGTCCTCGAAGAGGGCGACGTGGTGATCTTTTCCTCCCGCATCATCCCCGGCAACGAAAAGGCGATCGCCCGGCTGCAGAACGGGCTGGTGCGGCTCGGCGTCGAGGTGGTCACCACCGACGACCATTTCGTCCACGTCTCGGGCCATCCCTGCCGCGCCGAACTGGTGCGCATGTACCAGATGGTGCGGCCGCGCGTCGCGATCCCGGTACACGGCGAGGCCCGCCACCTGCAGGCGCATGCCCAGTTGGCGATGGAATGCCAGGTCGGCGACGCGCTGATCATCGAGAACGGCGACGTCATCCGCATCGACGCGCAAGGCGCGACGCTTGCCGGCCAGGTGCCGTCCGGTCGCGTCGCCAGCGACGGGCGTCGGCTGCTGCCGATGACCGGCGCGACCCTGCAGCAGCGCCGGCGGGTCGGCAATCAGGGCGCGCTCGTCGCGTCGATCGTCGTCGATCGCGCCGGCGCGCTGGCCGCGCCGCCGCAAATCTCGCTGATCGGCCTTGTCGAGCCGCAGGACAGCGACGACATGCAAGCCAAGCTGCGCGACGCCGCGAGCGCCGCCGTCGAGTCGCTGCCCAAGGCGATGCGGCGCGACGACGCCCAGGTCAAAGACGCCGCCAACCGCGCGCTGCGCAAGGCGGTCAACGAGCGTATCGGCAAGCGCGCGTTGATCGATGTGCAGCTCGTCCGGCTGTGACAACGGCCGCCATTGCGAGGAGCGAAGCGACGAAGCAATCTCCCACAAGCCCAAGTTCGCGACGGAGATCGCCGCGCCGCCTCGCGGCGGCTCGCATGACGCGGGAGATAGCATGATCGGCAAGCTCAACCACGTCGCGATCATCGTCCCCGACCTCGAAAAGGCGACCGCGCTTTATCGCGACACGCTCGGCGCCAAGGTGTTGCCGCCGCACGCGCTTCCCGAGCACGGCGTCACCGCGGTCTTTGTCGAGCTCGGCAACACCCGCGTCGAGCTTCTCGAACCGCTCGGCGCGGAGTCGCCGGTGCGCGGTTTTTTGTCACGTAACCCCGATGGCGGGATGCACCATGTCTGCTACGAGGTCGCCGACATCAAGGCGGCGCGCGATCGGCTGCGGGCGTCCGGCGCGCGGGTGCTTGGCGACGGCGAACCGCGGATCGGTGCGCACGGCAAGCCGGTGCTGTTCCTCCATCCGAAGGATTTTTGCGGCACGCTGATCGAGCTTGAAGAGGTATAGGCGCGAGGCGGAATGGGCTGGGTAACCGGGATCGTCGTCTATATCCTGACGTGGTGGGTCGTGCTGTTCGCGATCCTGCCGCTCTGGGTCAAGCCGGCCGACCCCGGAGAGACCGGCTACGCCCTCGGCGCGCCGAAACAACCCTTCATGTGGCGCAAGATAGCGCTGACCTCGGGGATTGCCGCGGTTCTTTGGGTCGGCATCTATATTCTCGTCATCGAGCCGTGGATCAGCTTCCGTGGGGGATGACCGGGGGACGTGAGATGAGCGCCGCCTATTGCCTAGCCGCGCCCGCTAGTCCGTTGCACGGGCCGTATCACGACGAGGAATACGGTTTTCCGGCGCGCGATGAGTCGGTGCTGTTCGAGCGCCTCATCCTGGAGATCAACCAGGCGGGGCTTTCCTGGGCGACCATCCTGAGAAAGCGCGATGCGTTTCGCGCCGCTTTCGCCGATTTCGACGTCGATCGCGTCGCCGCCTTCGGTCCCGACGATGTGGCGCGGCTGATGGCCGATCCGGGCATCATCCGCAACCGGCTTAAGATCGCCGCCACCATCGACAACGCGCGCCGCATCCAGGAGCTGCGCCGCGACCAAGGCTCGTTCGCCGCCTGGCTCGACGCTCACCACCCGCGTTCGCGCGAGGAATGGGTCAAGCTGTTCAAGAAGACCTTCCGCTTCACCGGCGGGGAGATCGTCAACGAGTTTCTGATGAGCCTCGGCTACCTCGACGGCGCTCATGACGTGAGCTGTCCCGTCTACGCACGCATTGCCGCGCTCGCTCCGCCCTGGGCAATCCGGCGATAATTTAACCGAGGTTAAATTGACGCAGGTTTCCAGCCGGGCTATAGGAGCGGAGGGAACTTTTGTCACAGAGCCTCCGTATCATTGGTGCTCGGCGCTCCGCCGAGTCGGTCCCTAACGTTATCTCTCGGGGGCTCATCCGAGATTGCCGATCCACCGGTCGCCGATGAAGGAGGAAACATTGTCGCTGCGGCTGAAATACCAGACCATCCTGACTCAATTGGCGCCCGCCGGGGCCGTGGGCGTATCGCTCGCGCTCGGTGCCGCCGCTCCCGCCGCGGCAAATACGCCGGCAAACGGCGATCAGCCCTCGGTCACCGCGAAGGAAAATGTGTCGGAACGGCTCGCTGCCGTTCGCGATGCCGTGACCGAGCTCGACATGACCAAGGCCGACGCGGCCAAGACCGACGGCAGGCTCGCCTGGGGCAATTGGGGCTTTGGCTGGGGTTGGCCAAACTGGAACAACTGGCACAATTGGCCCAACTGGAGAAACTGGTGGCGTAACTGGTAAGCCCCGGTTTGGGTCGTCGGACGGCGGGGGCTCAGATGGGCGATTCGACGCCCCGGATTGAGCTGCTCGTCGTCCAGCCGACCCCGTTCTGCAATATCGATTGCCGCTATTGCTATCTCGCCGACCGCACCAACAAATCGGTCGTCGCGGACGCGACGCTGCGCAACCTCTTCACCCAGGTCTTCGCCTCGGGGTGGGCGCGCGACGGGCTCAGCGTCGTCTGGCACGCCGGCGAGCCGATGGTGTTGCCGATCGACTTCTACCGCCGCGCCTTCGCGCTGATCGACGCGTTGAAGCCGGCGGGTCTGACGGTGACCCATTCATTCCAGACCAACGGCACGCTGATCGACGATGCGTGGTGCGAGTTCATCGCCGAGACGCATCTCAGCATCGGCGTCAGCGCGGACGGGCCGCGGCATCTGCACGACCGCAACCGCGTCACCCGCTCGGGCCGCGGCACGTTCGACAAGACGATCGCCGGCATTCGCCGTCTGAAACGGCATGACGTGCCGTTCCACGTCATCTCGGTGCTGACCAAGGAGAGTCTCGCCGCGCCCGAGGAGATGTTCGATTTCTACATCGCCGAGGGCATCGATCACGTCTGCTTCAATGTCGAGGAAAGCGAGGGCGATCACCGCTCGGAAAGCTTCGCCGAGGCGGGCATCGAGGACGCCTACTACGATTTCCTCAGCGAGTTCTGGCGTCTCTCGTCGGCACAACCCGGCAAGATCCGCTTCATCCGCGAGATCGACGACGCGCAGCGCAACATTTTCCGCCCGCGCGACACCGGCATCCACAACCAGCTCGCGACCCCGTTCGCGATCACCAGCATGGATTGGACCGGCAATATCGCGACCTTCTCGCCGGAGCTTTTGGGTCTCAAAAACGCGCTCTACGACGATTTCGTGCTCGGCAACGTCAACCGCGACCGGCTGGTCGAACTCGCCGAGGGTCCGCTGCTTCGCCGCATGTGCGCGGACATCGACGCCGGGATCGCGATGTGCCGCGAGCGCTGTGAGTATTTCTCCGTCTGCGGCGGCGGCGAGCCGGTCAACAAGCTGTTTGAGAACGGCAGCTTCGCCAGCGCCGAGACCGTCTTTTGCCGCATGACCAAGATGCGCGCGACCGATCTCGTACTCGATCGGCTGGAGCGTGTGTCGCAATTTGCCGGGAGCGGAGGGCCTGTGGCGCCCCACCGCGCGGCGCCGGCTTTGTAGGGCGGCGGGCCTTCGTGCCGGCCGCGGTAGATGGCATCACTTTGGAGAATGGGGGAATGAACATGATCGGTTCAAAGATTTGCACGATCGCCGCCGCCGCGGTTCTCGCGATGGGACTTTCGACCGGGGCCTTTGCCCAGGCGCAGCCGTCGCAGGGCGGCCAGCCTAGCGGCGACCAGGGCGCGCTTGGCTATCAGCCCCAAGGCAACGATCAGAACGCGGCCGGCCCGTCTGGCGCGTCGCGGCCGCTGCAGGTACCGGTGCTCTATGTCACTGGCATCGAGGTGCTGCAGGGCGCGCTCGATCCGAAGGAGGTCATCGTCCGCGTCACCGGGGTCACCAGCTCTGCCGGCTGGAGCGGCCCTGAGCTGATCCCGTTTTATTACGGCAAGCCGACCGACGACGTGCTCGATCTGCAATTCATCGCCAACAGCCCCGAGCAGTCGCAGAAGGCCGACGGCTTCGTGCCGATTTCCGCGACCTTCGAGCTTGATCCCGAGACCACCTTCAAGGGCGTTCGGGTTCGCGCCTATGGCAACGCGCTCGAGCTGAAGGGCATGACCGGCAGCGTCAAGGCCGAGATCAAGGCCAATGACTGCAAGGAGTGCATCGGCAAGAAGTTTGTCGACAAGGGTCAGGGCCAGGCAGGGCCGGGGATCGTCTACGGCGGCGATCTGCCTCCCGACTACCGCCCGATCGGTCCGACGCACGGCGTCAAGGGCCAGGTCCATAACCCGAACCGGATCAACCTGATCCTCGACGGCGAGAACAAGATCACGATGGCATTCTGGGAATAGCCGGACGCCAAACACCCAATGTGGAGCGCCCCCGCGAGGGGGCGCTTTCATGTCGGGGCCGCGCGATAAATGGTCGGAGTGAGAGGATTTGAACCTCCGGCCCCTGCCTCCCGAAAGCAGTGCTCTACCAGGCTGAGCTACACTCCGCCGACCGGACGCGCTTGATAGCGCCAATACCGCGAAACCGCAATCAGAAGCCGCGCTCGGTCGCGAACGCGGCGGCCTCGGCGAGCGCGCGGCGCAGCGGGCTGTCCGGGAAGCGATCGAGCGCATCGATTGCGGCGCCGGCATAGGCGCGCGCCCGCGCCAGCGTCTCGGCGAGCGCGCCGCGCCGCTCAAGGATGCGCACCGCTCGTTCGAGATCGCCCGGCGCCTGCTCGCCGGTTTCGAGCGTGCGCCGCCAGAACGCCCGCTCCTCGGCGTCGCCACGCGCGAACGCGATGACGATCGGCAGCGTGATCTTGCCGTCGCGAAAATCATCGCCGACCGATTTGCCGAGCTCGGTCTCGCGCGCCGCGAAGTCGAGCACATCGTCGACCAGCTGGAACGCGATCCCGAGATTGTGGCCGAAGCTTTCGAGCGCCATCTCGTCGTCATGCGGCCGGTCGGCGAGCACCGCGCCGACCCTGGCCGCCGCCGCGAACAGCGCCGCGGTCTTCGCCTCGATCACCGCGAGATAGGCTTCTTCCGAGGTCGCCGTGTCGTTCGCCGTCATCAGCTGGTGCACTTCGCCCTCGGCGATCACCGAGGCGGCGCGCGACAGGATCTCCAGCACCTGGAGCGATCCGTCCTCGACCATCAGCTGAAACGCGCGCGCGAACAGGAAATCGCCGACCAGCACCGCCGGCTTGTTGCCCCATACCGCGTTCGCGGTGTCGCGGCCGCGCCGCAGGTCGCTGGCGTCGACCACGTCGTCGTGCAGCAGGGTCGCGGTATGGATGAACTCGACGACCGCGGCGATCGCCACGTGCCGGTCGCCGTCGCGGTAGCCGCAAAGTCGCGCGCAGGCCAGCGTCAAGAGCGGCCGCAGCCGCTTGCCGCCGGCCGAGACGATATGCCCGGCAAGTTGTGGAATCAGCGCCACGGGGCTGTGCATGCGCTCGACGATCAGCGCGTTGACCCGTTCCAGATCGCCCGACATCAACCGGAACAGCGGGTCGAGCGACGGCGCGGGCCGCGCTGCTTCATGGCCGGCGACGCGATCGACACTAGGCGGCGGAGGAGCCACGCTAACTCCAATAATCCCACGGCGGATGAACTTGGTGCGCCGCAACGCGAGCGAGCATAGAGTGCGGGGGTGCCCGGTCAAGTGCCGGGGCCGTGATCGCGACTATCGTAAACGGCTAACGGATCGTCGATGAAGGAGTTGCTGCGCACCAACGACCTCGTGCGGCTGTCCTGGATCCAGGCGCTTTTATCCGATGCCGGGATCGAATGCCTCTTGCTCGACCAGCATACGAGCCTTGTCGAAGGCAGCATCAGCGCGATCCAGCGACGGCTGATGGTCGATGATCGCGATCTTGGCCGCGCGCGAGCGCTGATCGCCGAGGCGGATCCGCGCGCATGACGATGCCCGATGCCGGCGGCCCGCCGCTCAGTGAAGACGCGCTGCTCGGCGGCCGGGTGCGCCTGCGTCAGCCGATCGACGGCGCGCGCGTCTCGATCGATCCCATCTTTCTCGCGGCCTCGGTGCCGGTCGAGCCGGGTCAGCTCGTGCTCGACATCGGCTGCGGCACCGGCGCGGCGATGCTCTGTCTCGCCGCGCGCGAGCCGCAATGCCGCGTGACCGGGCTCGAACGCCAGCGCGATCTGGTGCGCATCGCCGGCGACAACATCATCTTGAACGGCATGGCATCGCGCGCTTCGGTGATGGTCGGCGATCTGTTGAACCCGCCGCCGCGCATCAGCGCCGGCGCTTTCGACCATGTTATCGCCAACCCGCCCTACCTCAACCGCGAGCGCGCCAACGAGACGCCGAGCCCCGGCCGCGCCGAGGCGACGATCGAGGGCGACGCCGAGCTGGGCGACTGGATTCGCTTCGCGCTCACCATGGCGAAACCGAAGGGCACGATCACCCTCATCCATCGCGCCGACCGCATCGACGCCGTGCTCGGACAGATCGCCGGACGGGCAGGGGAGGTGGTCGTCTTCCCGCTCTGGCCGGGTGTCGGCAAGCCGGCGAGCCGGATCATCGTGCGCGCCAGGAAGCAGGTCGCCTCGCCGGCGCGGCTCGCCGTCGGCATGGTGCTGCACGAGGAAGATGGCCGCTTCTCGGCTGCCGCCGAGGCCGTGCTGCGCGGTGCCCAGGCGCTGGCAATCTAGGCGCGCCGTCACCATCTGACGCGTCATGAGCGCCATCGAAGTCATCGAGCGGTTCCGCAATCCGCCCCCGGTCGTTCCGGTCATTCGCTTCGACGGGGTGATCGCGCCGCGGCAATGGCGCGGCGCGATGTCGCTCGCGAGCCATGCCGCCGCGCTCGACAGGGCTTTCCGCATGAAGCGTGCCGTGGCGGTCGCGATCATCGTCAATTCGCCCGGCGGCTCGCCGGTGCAGTCGTCGCTGCTCTATCGCCGCATCCGCCAGCTCGCCGAGGAAAAGCGCCTGCCGGTTTTTGCCTTCGCCGAGGATGTCGCGGCCTCGGGCGGGTATTGGCTGGTGCTCGCCGGTGACGAAATCTATGCCGACGAGACCTCAATCCTTGGCTCGATCGGCGTTGTCAGCAGCGGTTTCGGCTTCACCCGGCTGATCGACCGGATCGGCATCGAGCGGCGGCTGCACACCGCCGGCGAGAACAAGTCGCTCCTCGACCCGTTTCTGCCCGAAAGCGATCGCGACCTCGCGCGGCTCTCCGCCTTGCAGCAGGACATGCACGCCGCCTTCAAGGAGCATGTGAAACGCCGCCGCGTCGGCAAGATCGACGCCGGTGACGAGACGCTGTTCTCGGGCGAGGTGATGACCGGCCGCGCGGCGCTCGCCAAGGGTCTCATCGACGGCGTCGGCGATCTGCGCGCGGTGATCCGTGCGCGGTTCGGGGATCGGGTGCGGCTCGTGCCCGTCGCCAGCGAGCGCCGCCGGCGCTGGCCGTTCGCCCGCCCGCAGCGCGGCGTCGACGTCGAGCGCCTCGGTTTTGTCGCCGACCTCGCCGGCTGGCTGGAGGCGCGGCTGCTGTGGGCGCGCTTCGGGCTGTAGCC
>JASHUW010000551.1 GCA_030039815.1 Alphaproteobacteria bacterium | reverse complement strand
TCAGTTCAAGCAGCATATCCACCTCACCGCGTATCCGACGGTTGAGCTCGGCGGGATCGTCTGGGCCTATATGGGCCCGGCCGAGAAGATGCCGCCCGCGCCGAAATTCGCCTGGACGCAGGTGCCGGAAGCCCGCCGGCATGTCTCCAAGGTCATCGAGGAATGCAACTACCTGCAAGCGCTCGAAGGCGGTATCGACACGTCACATGCGCCGATCCTCCATCGCCTGTTGACCGACAACTCGACGCGCGGCGGGATCAAGCCGTCAAACCCGTTCGTCCGAGGCAAGGCGCCAAGGCTGGTCGTCGATGTCACCGATTATGGCTATCTCTACGCCGGCATCCGGCCGCTCGGTGATTCCGACGTTCACATCCGCAGCTACCACTTCGTCATGCCGTTTCACCAGATCCGGCCGTCGCGCTCGGACTCGGGGTTGCCGTGCGACGCCGGACACATCTGGGTGCCGATGGATGACTACAACTGCATGGTCTACAACTGGATGTACTCCACCGGCGATGCGCCCTTGACCGAGGAAGACCGGGCCGAGCGCGGGATCGGTAACGGGCCTGATTTTGTCGACCAGAAGACATTCCGGTCGTTCCAAAACCGCACCAACAATTACGGGCTCAACCGCGAGGTGCAGCGCACCGAGACCTATACCGGGATCGAGGGCATCAACCAGCAGGACCGTGCGCTGCAGGAGACCATGGGCCCAATCGTCGACCGTACGAAAGAGCATCTCGGGCCGGCCGACAAGGCGATCGGCCAGACGCGGCGCATGCTGGGCCAGGCGGTCAGGACCGTCCAGGCCGGGGGCGACCCGGCTGGCACCGGCACCAGCTACTACCACATCCGCGCCGGCGAAGAGGTGTTGCCAAGCGACGCCGACTGGCACGCGATCCTGGCGCCCGACATCACCAAGGAAAAGATCCTGCAGACCGTGTAGGCGCGCCGCCGGGAAAATCCAACATCGCCTTGGCCGGGCTTGACCCGGCCATCCACGAATAAGTTGAAGCTATTCGTAGACCCCCGGATCAAGTCCGGGGGAGGGGGAAATTTAGAAACGACGCGGTTTTCTTACCCGGCCCTGAGATACTGCACCGCCTCGTCGCGCTGGAAGAGATAGAGCAGCGTGCGCAGCGCCTGGCCGCGCTCGGATTCGAGGCCGGGGTCGCGGGTGAGCACGAGCCGCGCGTCGTCATGGGCGATGGCGATCAGCGGCTCGTGCGCGGCGAGGTTGGCGAGGCGCAGCGCCGGCAGGCCGCTTTGCCTGGTGCCGAGCACCTCGCCACCGCCGCGCAAGCGCAAATCTTCCTCGGCGATGCGGAACCCGTCCTCGGTTTCGCGCAGGATCGAGATGCGCTCGCGCGCGACCGCCCCGAGCGGCGCCTGATAGAGCAGGAGACAGGTCGAGGCATCGCTGCCGCGCCCGATGCGGCCGCGCAGCTGGTGGAGCTGCGCGAGCCCGAAACGCTCGGCGTGCTCGACGACCATGATCGTCGCCTGCGGCACGTCGATCCCCACCTCGATGACCGTGGTGGCGACCAGGAGGTCGCTGCCGTCGCCGGCGAAATCGGCCATCGCGCGGTCCTTGTCGGCCGACTTCATGCGGCCGTGCACCAGCCCGGCACGGCCGCGAAAAGCCGGCATCGCGGCGAGGATGCGGTGCCGCTCCTGCGCCGCGGCGAGGTCGGTATCCTCGCTTTCCTCGACCATCGGGCAGATCCAATAGGCCTTGGCGCCACGCTGTACGGCGCGCGCCACCGCGTCGATGATCTCGTCGAGCCGCTCCAGCGGCATCGCGCGGGTGTCGATCTTCTGCCGGCCGGGCGGCTTCTCGACGAGGCGCGAGGTGTCGAGATCGCCATAGGCGGTCATCATCAAGGTGCGCGGGATCGGCGTCGCGCTCATCAAGAGCGTATCGCAATTGTCGCCCTTTTCCGAGAGCGCGAGGCGCTGCTCGACCCCGAAGCGGTGCTGCTCGTCGATGACCGCGAGCGCGAGATCGCGGAACGCGACGTCGCTCGTCAGCAGCGCATGGGTGCCGACGACGATGGGGATCAGCCCCGAGCCAAGGCCGGCGACGAGCGCATCGCGCGGCCGGCCCTTTTCGCGCCCGGTCAAGAGCGCGACTTCGATCCCGGCCGGCTTCGCGAGGCGCTGGAGGGTCGCGTGGTGCTGGCGCGCGAGCACCTCGGTCGGCGCCATCAGCGCCGCCTGCGCGCCGCTCTCGACCGCGATCAGCATTGCCAAGAGCGCGACGACGGTCTTGCCGCTGCCGACATCGCCTTGCAGCAGGCGCATCATCTGCTGCGGCTGCTTCATATCGGCGGCGATCTCGGCGATCGCCAGACGCTGCGATTGGGTCAGCGCGAAGCCGAACCCAGCTTCAACCTGCTTCGACAGCGCGCCGGTGCCCTCGGTGGCGCGGCCGCGCCGGCGCTGGCGCCGCGCGCGCACCAGCGCGACGGCGAGCTGGCTGGCGAAAATCTCGTCATAAGCGAGCCGCTCGCGCACCCTCGTCTCAGGGGAGAGATCGGCCTCGCTTTGCGGCTCGTGTACAGCGGCGATCGCCTCGTTCCAGCTCGGCCAGCCGCGTTGCTGCATAAGCCCGCGGTCGATCCACTCGGGCAGCGGCGGCGCGCGCTCGACCGCGCCGGCGACCGCGCGCTGCACGACGCGCGGCGGCAGCCCGGTGGTCAGCGGGTAGACCGGCTCGATTGGCTTCAATTTCTCGGCCTGGTCGAGCGGCACGACAAAATCCGGGTGCGCGATCTGCGGGATGCCGGAATAGAACTCGACCTTGCCGCTGACGATGCGTTCGCTGCCCTTCGGCAGCTGGCGTTCGAGGTAGTCACCCTTGACGTTGAAATAGACCAGGGTGATGAAGCCGGTGCCATCATAGCAGATGATCCGGTAAGGACGGCGGCCCATCCCCGGCTCGTGGCGCTCGATCTTCAGCTTCAGGGTGACGATGCCGCCATCTTCGAGCTGCGTCACCGACGGCGAGGCGCGGCGGTCGACAAGGCCGGTCGGCAGATGCCACAACAGGTCGACGATGCGCGGCCCGGCGGCGCGCTCGATCAGCCGGCCGAGCTGCGGCCCGACGCCGGAGAGCGTCGTTACCGGCGCGAAAAGCCTGTCGAGCAGCTGAGGGCGCAAGTTTTCGTGTGTCCGCTATTCGCCGTCGCCCAATGACGCGACGCGCGTAACCGACTATATGGTAGGCGAGCACCGCAATCCGAGCCATGACACACTTGCCCGACCCTCGCCGCAAGCGGCTGTTGTTTCGCTCGTGGCACCGCGGCACGCGCGAGGCCGATCTGATCCTCGGCTCGTTTGCCGACGAACACCTCGCGGCGTTCGACGAGGCGCAGCTCGACCGCTACGAGGCGCTGCTCGACCGGCCGGATCCGGAGATTTTCGACTGGCTCACTGGCCGCGAGGCGCCGCCCGCCGAATGCGACCACGATGTGACGCGGATGCTGCTCGCCTTCAGATACACGCCGCGTCCGACGTGATGGCTTTCATCGAGATATTTAGCTCAGACGCGGGCGACCTCTTCTCCCTCTCCGCCCTTGGGGGCGGAGAGGGTCGGGGTGAGGCGGGGGATTCCAGAAGCGTCGGAGCATTCCCACCTCACCCTGCTGTCGCTGCGCGCCAGCTTCCCTCTCCCCCCAATGGGCGGAGAGGGATTGGGGGGCGTTGATGCCGCTCGATGACCTCAGCCACATGGTCGGCAGCCTGCCGCGCCGCGCGACCTTGTTCGGCGCGCCGGAGGGCTACGACGCTGCGGTGCTCGGCGGCCTGTTGCGCGACGGCAAGGCTGTGGCGTGGCTGCATGTTTGCCGCGACGATGCGCGCATGGGGCGGTTCGCCGCGACCTTGCAGTTCTTCCATCCTGGCCTTCGGGTGCTGACCTTTCCGGCCTGGGATTGCCTGCCCTACGACCGCGTGTCGCCCAACGGCGAGATCACCAGCCGGCGGATCGACACGCTGACCGAACTGGCGGCGCGGACGGATCACCCGCACCCGGACCCTCCTCCGTCAAAGGGGGAGGGGGCGTTGTTCGTGCTCACCACGGTCAACGCGGTGGTGCAGCGCGTGCCGCCGCGCAAGCTCTTCGACGGAAGGGTGCTGGCGATCAGCGCCGGCGGCCGGATCGGGCTCGACCGGCTGCAAAGCTTTTTCCGCAACAACGGCTACACCCGAACCGACACGGTGCGCGAGCCGGGCGAGTTCGCGATCCGCGGCGGCATTGTCGATCTCTACCCGTCGGGCGCGGCGCAGCCGGTGCGGCTCGATTTCTTTGGCGACCAGGTCGAATCGCTGCGCTCGTTCGACCCGCTGACCCAGCGCTCGACCGGCAAGCTCGACCGGCTCGAATTGAAGCCGGTCAGCGAGGTGCTGCTCGACGAGCCGGCGATCCATCGCTTTCGCACCCGCTACCGCGAGCTGTTTGGCAACGTCGGGGGCGACGACCAGCTTTACGAGTCGGTGAGCGCCGGGCGGCGTTATGCCGGGATGGAGCATTGGCTGCCGCTTTATTACGAGCGGCTGGAGACACTGTTCGACTATCTGCCCGGCGCCGCGGTGTCGTTCGACTGGCAGAGCGACGAGGCGCGCGCGCACCGGCTCGAAAGCGTCGCCGATTTTTATGCCACGCGGCAAAGCATCGCCGCGTCCGGCTCGAACAATGCCGCGGCGCCACTCTACCGCCCGGTGAAGCCGGAACAGCTGTTCATCGGCGATGAGGAATGGCGGCAGCTGCTCGACGGGCGAACCGTCGTGCAGCTGTCGCCGTTTGAACCCCCGCACCCCAACCCTTCCCTGCTCGCAGGGGAGGGAGCGCGTCCGAGCAGCTTCGACGCGGGCGCCCGGCCGGCGAGGAGTTTCGCGGCCGAGCGCGCCGACCCGAAAATCAACCTGTTCGAGGCGGTGCGCGACTATCTCGACGGCGAGCGCAAATCCGGCAAGCGCGCGGCCATCGCCGCCTATAGCGCCGGCTCGGCCGACCGGCTCGCCACGGTGCTGCGCGAGCGTGGGCTGACCGAGCTGCGCCCAGCTGCCGACGGTCCGGCGCTCGACGCGCTGCCGCCATCGGCGGTGGGCCTCGCGATCATGCCGCTGGAGCAGGGTTTCGCGACCGACCGGCTCGTTGTGCTCGGCGAGCAGGACATCCTCGGCGACCGCCTTGCCCGCACACCGCGCCGCCGGCGCAACCTCGACGAGTTCATCGCCGAGGCGGCGAGCCTCGCCTCGGGCGATCTCGTCGTTCACGAGGAGCACGGCATCGGCCGCTACGAGGGCCTCGAGACGATCGAGGTCGCGGGCGCGCCGCATGACTGCCTCAAAGTGCTCTATGCCGGCGACGACCGGCTCTTCGTGCCGGTCGAGAATATCGAGGTGCTGTCGCGCTACGGCTCCGAGGATGCTGGGGTGCAGCTCGACCGGCTGGGCGGCGCGGCGTGGCAAGGGCGCAAGGCGCGCGTCAAGCAGCGCATCCGCGAGATCGCCGGGGAGCTGATCCGCGTCGCCGCCGAACGACAATTGCGGCCGGGCGAGGCGATCTCGCCGCCCGAGGGCATCTACGAGGAATTCGCCGCCCGCTTCCCCTATCCCGAGACCGAGGATCAGCTGCGCGCGATCGAGGACACGCTCGCCGACCTGGCCGCGGGCCGGCCGATGGATCGCCTGATCTGCGGCGATGTCGGCTTCGGCAAGACCGAGGTGGCGCTGCGCGCCGCGTTCATCGCTGCGTTCTCCGGCGCGCAGGTCGCGGTGGTGGTGCCGACGACGCTGCTCGCCCGCCAGCACTACCGCAGCTTCACCGAGCGCTTCGCCGGCCTGCCGATCCGCATCGCGCAATTGTCGCGGCTGGTCGCGACGAAAGAGGCGAAGCAGATCAAGGATGAGATCGCCGCCGGCAAGATCGAGATCGTCATCGGCACGCACGCGCTGTTGGCAAAGGACGTGCGCTTCGCGCATCTGGGGCTCGTCATCGTCGACGAGGAGCAGCATTTCGGCGTCGTGCAAAAGGAACGGCTCAAGCAATTGAAGGCTGACGTCCATGTGCTGACGCTGACCGCGACGCCGATCCCGCGCACGCTGCAGCTGGCGCTCTCCGGCGTGCGCGAGATGAGCATCATCGCCACCCCGCCGGTCGACCGGCTGGCGGTACGCACCTTCGTGACGCCCTACGACCCCGTCGTCGTGCGCGAGGCGATCCTCAGGGAACGCGACCGCGGCGGTCAGGTCTTCTATGTCGCGCCGCGCATCGCCGATCTCGACGAGGTGCGCACCGAATTACGCAAGATCGTGCCGGAAATCCGTGTTTGCACGGCGCATGGCCGGATGGCTTCGGCCGAGCTGGAAGACGTGATGAACGCGTTCGATGAACGCGCCTACGACCTCTTGCTGTCGACCAACATCATCGAATCCGGGCTAGACATCCCCTCGGCCAACACGCTGATCGTGCACCGCGCCGACATGTTCGGCTTGGCGCAGCTCTACCAGCTGCGCGGCCGCATCGGCCGCTCGAAGCTGCGCGCCTACGCTTATCTGACGCTGCCCGAGAAGAAGAAGCTCGCGCCCACCGCGCAGCGCCGGCTCGAGGTGATGCAGACATTGGATACGCTCGGCGCCGGGTTTCAGCTTGCGAGCCACGACCTCGACATTCGCGGCGCCGGCAACCTCTTGGGCGACGAGCAATCGGGCCATATCCGCGAGGTCGGCATCGAGCTCTACCAGCACATGCTGGAAGAGGCGGTGGCTGTCGCCCGCACCGAAGGCGGACCAAATGGCGTTGGCGGCGCCGCGCCGCTGGAGGAATGGAGCCCGCAAATCACCATCGGCACGCCGGTGCTGATCCCGGAGAACTACGTCACCGATCTGTCGGTACGCCTTGGGCTCTACCGGCGCATCGCCGGGCTCGCCGACCGCCGCGAAAGCGAGGCTTTCGCGGCAGAGCTGATCGACCGCTTTGGCCCGCTGCCGACGGAGGTCGAGAACCTGCTGCAAATCATCGCCATCAAGCGCGCCTGCAAGACCGCCGGGGTCGAAAAGGTCGAGGCCGGACCCAAGGGCGCGGTGATCACGCTGCGCAGCAACCGCTTCGCTAACCCGGTGGGCTTAGTCGAGCTGATCCAGCGACAGGCTGGCCGGCTGCGGCTGCGCCCCGACCAGAAGCTCGTCTATCTGCGCAACTGGGACGACGAGATTGCGCGGCTGAAGGGCGTCGCCGGGCTGATGCAGACGCTGGTCAAGCTGGCCCGCGCCGCGACGCCCGAAACGGCGATGCCGCCGCCGACCCCGGCGCTGCGCAAGGCGCAGGCGGCTTCGCCGCGGGCGTGAAGCGGGTCCGCTCGTTGATAAAATCGCGAGTTGGAAGTTTGTAACAAAGCGGTACGATCACCGGCAGCAGCAAGCCTAGGACCGACAGGAACTGGGGGCGGTGCTGCGGGGTTAACGCCCATGGCGGACATCCTGATTATCGACGACGACCGGCAGATGCGGCGCCTGTTGACGCGAATCCTCGCCGGCGCCGGCCACGCGGTGCGCGCGGCCGAAAACGGCCGCGACGGCATTGCGCTGTTCGCTCAGCGACGCGCGGACGCGGTGATCACCGATATCATCATGCCGCAGATGGAGGGGATCGAGACGATCCGCACGCTGCGGCGCGACCACCCGACGCTGCCGATCATCGCCATTTCCGGCGGCAGCGATCCGATCTATCTGCGCGCCGCGTCGGCGCTCGGTGCCACCAGCGTTTTGCGCAAGCCGTTTTCGTCGCAATCGCTGCTCGATCTGCTTGGGACTATGCTGCAAAAGACCCCGGAAACGAGCTGTTGAGGGGTGCCGCTTCGCCCGAGTCGGCGCCCACCCCTGCGCGACGCAAGACACTAGCGGCGCAGCGCGCGTGACCGCGAGCCCCAAGCGCCGCGATAATTGTTTCTCAGTTCGAACAACTTCCCCGCGCATTGGAACATCTTTTTCGCGATAATGCCCCCGCGGCTGGAATCCGGCGGGGAGGGAATCATGTCGTTGGCGACCTTCGGTCGCCTTTGGGAGGCGGCGAAGGACCTTTGGTCGGTGCTCCGGCCGATGCGGTTTTGCATCCTGGTCGGGCTCGTCATCGGCTACCTTATCTTCGCGGTTGCGCAGTCCCAAGACGGGCTCCTGGCGCTTGTCGACGACGCGTTGTCGTTGTTCGAGGGCAAAGGTTGGGCTGGCACCCTCAACGCAGTGTTCTTCGCCGCGCTTGCCTTCGGCTGGGGGTTTCAGACCTTCTATTGGGCGCGTTTCGTGTCGCGGATACCGCCGGACCCGCGCCCGGCGGCGAAATACCCGCCGCGCCGGCTTAGTCCCGGAGCGATCCGATGGTTGGACCGCACCCTGCCGCACTGGCTCGGTGGGGTGGTGCTGGCCTGGGTCGGGATCGCGGTCTTCAAGGCAAACCTTTCGGTGCCCGACCGCGAACGCGTCATCGTCGCGGTGACGACGGCGGCGCTGTTGCTCTACGTCTATCTGGTGCGCCGCGGCCGGCGCGACCTGGCGGATGTCTTGTTCCGGTTGACGAACCTGCCGGCGTTCCAGGTCGGCGCTCGCTATGGCTATGATTTGCGTGGCAATCCGCTGAGCTCGACCCTGCGGCGACGTGGTCTCGCGCTGGTGCTGGCAACGCTGGCGGCCTTTGTCGCGAGCGCGTTCTATTCCGTCCCCGACACCGGCAAGGGCGAGATCGGTCTTGCCCTCGGCGTCATATGGATCGGGTTCACCCTGTGGGGGGCCGGCCAGATCGCCGGGTTGCCCCGCAGCACCGTGTTGATGCTGCGCATCAACGTGGTCGTCAGCGGCTTGTTGTTCCTCACGAGCATTGCCCAAGTGCTCAGCTTGCCGGAGGGGCTCGGCTGGTTGAACTGGCTGCATTTTCTCAACAGCCCGCCGATCATCATGGCGGTGGCCGGCGCCTGGGTCTTTGGCGGAACCTTTTTTCTCGCCTATCCCGGTGAGGTGCTGGGGCTGCCGCTGACCACGTTGCTCGCGGCGTTTGCCGTCGCCGTGGGGGTCATCGGCTGGTACGACAACCACGCGGTTCGGGTCATACGCAAGACGTCGCCGGCGCAAGTCGACATCGACCAAGCCTACGAAGCGTGGCGGCAGGCGCAGCCCGACCCCGAACATCCAAGGATGATTATCGTCGCCACTGCTGGCGGTGCGAGCCGCGCCGCCTACTGGACGATGGAAGTGCTGGGCCATATCGAGCAGGAGCATCCCGATTTCCATCGCCATGTCTTCGCGATCAGCAGCGTTTCCGGCGGCTCGCTCGGCGCCGTGGTCTATCGCGCC
Organism: Alphaproteobacteria bacterium; assembly: GCA_030039815.1. GTDB lineage: Bacteria > Pseudomonadota > Alphaproteobacteria > ATCC43930 > CGMCC-115725 > DATARH01. The sequence goes on along the minus strand of JASHUW010000551.1, from coordinate 8,204 downwards.
ATGCTCAACGATCTTCCCGGTGCGACGCCGCCGGCCGACGGCGCTGCTTGTCCGGGTGGTAAGGCGACTGAAAAAACGATCCTCAATTGCGGTCTCGCGACCATCGACCACGATTTCCTCGGCCCTACCTTCCTCACCGGGCTTTACGCGGATTTGACGCAGCGGCTGATGCCCGGCGCGCTTCTGCCGGACCGCGCCGGCGCGCTCGAAAAATCCTGGGAAGCCGCATGGGCGAAAACGCTCCCCGGCGCGTCGGTGAAATTCAGTGACGCGTTCTCCTCGTTGTGGCCGACAACGCGCAGCAAAGAGGAATGGCTGCCGGCGCTGCTTATCAACGGCACGTCGGAAAAGACCGGGCGACGGATCATTACCTCCAACCTCAAGATCGACGACTCCGTGTTTTTCGATGCGGTGGACTTCTTTGCCCGCGTGCAGAGGGACACCTACATCAGCACCGCGATCCACAACTCCGCGCGTTTCCCCTACATTGATGCTGCGGGGACCTTGCGCCTCGGCGGTCATCGGGTCGTCGATCGGCTGCTCGACGGCGGCTACTTCGAGAATTTCGGCGCCGGGACGGCATACGACCTCGCGTTCTATCTGCGGAACCGTCCGAACCTGCAGATTTTCATCCTGCAGATCAGCAGCGATCCCGATCTGCAGAGCGAGGGTAAGCGCGACGACGCGTGGCCAAAACCGGCGTCATGGACGTTGAACGTGGCCTCTGACGTGACGGCGCCCCCCGTTGGGTTCTACAACACGCGGGAGGGTGTCGGGTATCGCGCGACCAAGGTCGCGGGCGCCTATGCTGATCGCGATGACAATTACCCACCAAAGTACTCTTTTTTTACACTGACGGATCGCAAGGAACCTATGAACTGGGTGCTGTCCGACGATGCTCAGCAGGCGATCCGGGGTGAGTGGGACGACTCGAAGAACCAACAAGCATTTCAAAATTTGAAGGATTTCCTCGGGGCGAAATAGTCATTGAAGCGGCGGAACGACTCCGGGCGCGCCGTATACGGCGCCTCCCGACTCGCCAGATCGGCTTTACGCCCGTCGCGGTTTTTCGCATTGATGGCGCGATGAGCGAGGCGGCGAGCAAAACCGAAGCCGGCATCGGGCCGCGGACGATCGAGGAGATCGCCGGGCTGCTCGCGCCGCTGTCGATCTTCGCTCGGCTCGACCCGCCGACGCTGGCGGCGGTCGCCGCAAGCTGTGGCTTCGGCTCTTTCCGCGCCGGCGAGGTGCTGATGCGGCAAGGCGAGATCAGCACCTTCGCCGCGGTGATCGTGACGGGCGAGGTCGACATCTTTGCCGACACGCCGGCCGGGCCGGTCAACATCGCGACGGTCGGCCCGCCGCACCTTGTCGGCGAGCTGGGCGTGCTGGCGGACATGCCGCGCAGCGCCACGGTGATCGCGCGCGGCGCTGTCTCGATCCTGCGCATCGAGCGCGCGGCGCTGATGGCGGTCGTGGCCGGGAACCCGTCGATCGGCGTCGCGATCATCGGCGAGCTGGGCCAGCTGATTTACGGCATGAACCGCTCGTTTGCCTCGCTGACCTACGCCGCGAACGCGCTGGGGCGCGACGAGTATGACCCGCAGATGCTCGCCGAGCTGGCGCGGCAGCCGGGCGAGGTCGCCAATGTCGCGCGCGCCTTCGCCAGCATGGCCGCCGAACTCGAAGCCAAGAAGCGCCGTCGCGACGAGATGCAGGCTGCGGCGACGATTCAGAACTCGATCCTGCCGCGGCCGCTGGCCCGGGAGGGGTCGCTCGCCGCCATCGATCTCCACGCCGAGATGCATCCGGCGCGCGAGATCGGCGGCGATTTCTACGATTATCTCCCGCTCGACGGCGACCGGCTGGCGATCACCGTCGCCGACGTGTCGGGGAAGGGCATTCCGGCGGCGCTGTTCATGGCGGTCTCGCGCACCGTGCTGCGCATCGGCGAGCGCGGCGACGACATGGGAGCCGACATGGCCGCGGCCAACCGTCTGCTGTCCTTGGACAACGCCGCTTCGATGTTCGTCACCGCGTTTCACGGCGTGCTCGATCTCGAGAGCGGCGCGTTGCGCTACTGCAACGCCGGGCACAATCCGCCCTACCTGCTGCGCGCAAATGGTGGGCAAGAGTTGCTGAAGGCCACCGGTTTGCCGTTCGGCGTCGACGCGGACATGCCGTACCGGATCGACCAGACGCGGCTGGAGCCTGGCGACACGCTGTTCCTGTTCAGCGACGGGATCACCGAGGCGTTCAACCCGGCGGGCGAGGAGTTCGGCAACGAGCGCCTGGAAGCGGCGCTCGCGGCGGTGCGCGGCACCGATGCCGCCTCGCTGGTCAAGGCCATCCTCGCCGCGACGACCGATTTCGCGGCCGGCGCCGAGCAGTCCGACGACATCACGCTCATGGCGCTGGTGTACCGGGGATAGACGCCTCTAAATCACGCTTCCCGGCGAAAGCCGGGACCCACTGATCCGCCGTCCGAGACCCTGAGGGGTGGGCCCCGGCTTTCGCCGGGGAGCGGAATTTGAGGGAGAGTTCCGGCAACGGCAAATAACCTCTAGCCGTGTTTCTTCACCAGCCGCAGCCGGTTCTCGTTACCGCTGCGGCGGTATTCGACGCGGTCTGTCATGCGTCGGATCAAGTGGATGCCAAGACCGCCGACATCGCGGCTTTCCAGCGGCGAGGCGCAATCGGGTTCGGGCGCGGCTGTGGGGTCGAACGGCCGGCCGTTGTCGATGATCTCGGCGGCGACGCGATCGTCTTCGACGGTGAGTTTTACCGCGATGCGGTGCGGCGTCGGAACTCCGGCGAAAGCGTGATTGATGACGTTGGCGACCGCCTCTTCGAGCGCCAGGCCGAGCTTGAACGCCGTCTCGCCCGCGACGCCGCGTTCGCCGCAGCGCTTTTCGGCCCAATCCAAGAGACGCGGGATTTCCGCAATGTCAGGCGCAACGTTGAAACGGTACTCGGCCATGTCGCCTCCTACCCCGGGCCGTGAGCGAAGCCAAGGGGCTATTGCCTGGCGAACGGGCGTCATGCGAACCTGCGCCGCGAACATTTGTCCCTGGGGGACAAAGGAAAGTTCTATGGACATGACGCAAGAGCGGGACGGCCACGTCGTCGTCATCCGCCTGTCGGGCCGTCTCGACAGCAGCGCCGCGCCCGGCGCCGAAGAGCAGCTGACAGAAGCGGTTTCCGGCGAGGCGCCGCGCATAGCGATCGACATGAGCCAGCTCTCCTATGTCAGCAGCGCCGGGCTGCGCGTGCTTCTGGTTGTGGCGAAAAAGGTGCAGCAGCAAAGAGGCAGGCTCGCGCTGGGCGGTCTCGCCGAGAATGTCCGCGCGGTGTTCGCCGCCACCGGCTTCGATTCGATCATCGCCATCGAAACCGACGCGGCCGCGGCCGTCGCCGCGGTGCGGTAAACCGGCCATGCTGAGCTTTCCGGAAGAAATCGTGCTGCTGCTGCTCGATGAGACCACCGGCGAATTCGTGCCGATGCCGGAGGCGGTCTTCGCGGTCGTGATGAGCGGCGCCGCGCTGATGGACCTGGCGCTGCACAACCGCATCGACACCGACCTCGAAAAGATGACCGTGGTGGACAGCACGCCGCTTGGCGACGATATCCTCGACGAGGTGCTCGCCGGGCTCGGCAAGAAAGGCGCGACTCTCGGCATCATCGACGCGCTCTACGACGGCGCGGTCAACGCCGAAGAATACCGCGCGCGGGCGCTAAGGCGGCTGATCGCGCGCGGCATTCTCAAGGAACAGAACGGTCGGCACCTCTGGGTTTTCCACACCCGGCGCTATCCCGTGCTCGACGGCAGCGAGCAGCGGGAAGTGCGCACCCGCTTGCGACAGCTGCTGCTCACCGATGAGATTCCCGACCCGCGCGACGTGGTGCTGGTGTGCCTCATCGACGCCTGCGCGCTCGCCGGTTTCGTGCTGAGCGCCGCCGAGCTCGATGCCGCCGCGCCGCGCGTCGAGCAGCTGCGCAAGATGGATTTGATTGGCCAGGCGGTCACCAAGGCAGCGTCCGAGACCGAAGCAATCATCAAATTTGCCGCAACGACGATGTAATCTTCCGCTCCCAGCGAAAGCCGGGGGTGCTCATCGCGACTGTTTCGTCCGAAGTTCGTCGCGCAGTTTGACGGCCGCGTCGAATGTCGGATCGGCGCGGACAGCGGCCTCGAGATCGGCGAGCGCCTCGTCGATTTTGCCGGTGTCGCGATAGGCCAGCCCGCGCATGAAGAGCGCTTTTGCGTAATCCGGCTTGATCGCGATCGCCGCGCTGTAATCGGCGATCGCGCGGTCGGGCTCGTGTTGGTTGCTATAGATCCAGCCACGGTTGAAAAGCGCCTGCGCGTCTTTGGGGTCGAGTTCGATGGCCTTGCTAAAATTGGCGATCGCCTTATCCGGTTGTCCCTTGTCGCGATAGGCGAAACCGAGACCGGCATAGGCCTCTTGCGATTTCGGGTCGAGCTCGATGGTCTTCTGATAATCCGCGATCGAGGCATCGATCTCGCCGGCCGCCGCATGGGCGAGGGCGCGTCCGAAATGGGCGGCGACCATTTTAGGGTCGATGGCGATCGCTTGATCGAAATCGGCGATTGCGGCCGCGGATTTGTCGTCGCCGACCTCGCGGTCGCCGCGCAGGACGTAAGCCCTGGCGAGTTGCGGGTCATAGCGCAACGCGGCGTCATTGTCGGCCCGGGCCTTGTCGTCCTGCCCCAGGCGGGCGTAGGCGATGCCGCGATCGAACGCCGCGACGGCGAGCCGGTGCGCGGGCTCTGTCGCGGCGTCGAGAACCTTGGTGCAGGCGGCGATTACCGCGGCGTCAGCAGTAGGGTCGTTATAGCCGGGCCGCGCGGTGCAAAGCGTCCATTCCGGGCTGTCCTGCGATCGCGCAGGGGCCGACCAGCCGGCGAAGAGGACGAAAAGACAAAGCCACAGCCGCCGCATCCCAATCCCCGCGATGTTCGCGCCTATGCTGCTATCCTGTACGCGGCGCCGCGGTGGAAGGTTTGCGGTCTCCCGACGATCTTCGCGCAAGCAGGCGACTTGCCGGAAGCGCATAGCCCGCCGGCTTAATAAGGCAGGCTTACGACTTGCCTTTCCTCCAGGGCTGCGCCAGCATGCCGCAGGCTTCGAGACGAGCCCAGCTTGCTAGGGCAGATGTCAGATGGAGGAGAGATAGAGATGGCGCGCGCCTATAAGCGGATCGATTCAGACGGTCATATCCTGGAGCCGGTGACGCTCTGGAACGACTACATGGACCCCAACTTCCGCGATCGCGCGCCGAAAATCATCATCGACAATGACGGCAAGGAAAAGCTGTTCCTGGAAAACCAGGTGCTCGGCAGCCAACAGGGCATGGGCGGGATCGGCGGAGTCGGCGCGCGCCAGGGCGAGATCAAGGCCGAGACGATGAAATACGAGGACGGGCGGCCCGGTGGCTTCGACCCGCATAAGCGCATCCCCGACATGGATTTGGACGGCATCGACGCCGCCTTCCTCTATCCCAGCATGGGGCTGTTCTCGGGCGCGGTGCACGACCCGAAGCTCGCCGGCGCGCTGTGCCGGGCTTACAACCGCTGGCTCGCCGATTACTGCAAGCCGTATCCCGACCGGTTGTTCGGCATAGCCATGCTGCCGATGCAGGATGTCGAGACCGCGGTTGAAGAGCTGAAATTCGCCCGCCGGGAACTGGGCATGCGCGGCGGCTTCATGCGGCCGAACCCGTACAATGACCGCCTCATCCACGACCCGTATTACGAGCCGCTGTGGGATGCCTGCGAGGAATACGATTTCGTCGTCGGCTTCCACGAGGGCGGGTCGAGCGGCATGCCGACGGTCGGTATCGACCGCTTCAAGGGCCGCGCCGCGCAGCACATCATCAGCCACACGATGGAGATGATGCTCGCCTGCCTCAGCATGATCTGGGGTGGTGTCTGCGAGCGCCATCCGAAGCTGCGCGTCGGGTTCCTCGAGTCAGGCGGTGGCTGGATCGCGCCTTGGCTCGACCGCATGGATCGCCATTTCGACGACCAGGGCTTCAACGATTCCGGCCTGAAGTCCCGGCCGAGCGACATCTTCCGCCGCCAGTGCTGGATTTCGTTCGAGCCGGTCGAGGGCAGCCTCGCCCATCTCGCCGACTATATCGGCGCGAACAAGATCCTGTGGGCGACCGACTACCCGCACCGCGACGGCTTCTTCCCCGGCGCGCCGGACATGATCGAGAAGCAGCTCGACGCGGCTGGCGTTTCGGCGGCGACCAAGCACGGCGTCATGGCTGGTGGCGCGATGGCGTTCTACGGGCTGAACTGACGAGAGCGAACATATCGCTCTCGTCATCCTCGGGCTCGACCCGGGGATCTCCCGACGGACCTCAACCGATTTGCGAAGCCGGCGGGCATTTGTGTCGCTGATCAGTTGACCCCGGCTTTCGCCGGGGAGCGCGAGAAAGGCCAGGCGGGGCTACGCGTAAGCCCCTTGCCCCAACCAAGCCTCGGGCGCGAGGACGCGCTGCGGCGGCAGCGTGACCGTCATTGTCGTGCCGACGCCGATTTCGCTCGCGATGTCGAACGAAGCGCCGTGCAGCTCGGTCAGCGTCTTCGCCAGCGGCAGCCCGAGCCCGGTCCCTTCGTGCCTGCGGCTGGAGCTGCCCTCGACCTGGCGGAACGGCGTCAGTGCAGTCTTGATGTCGTCCTGTGTCATCCCGACGCCGGTATCGGCCACCGACAACGCCAGGCTGCCGTCCGGCCCCAGGTTGGTCGAGACCCGGATGCCGCCGCCCGTCGGGGTGAACTTGACCGCGTTCGACAAGAGATTGAGGACGATCTGCTTCAGCCGCAATTCGTCGGCCATCACGTAGGGCGTATCGGGGCCGATGACCTGTTCGAGCTGCTGGCCACTGGCGCTCACCCGCTCGCGCACCATGCGGCAGCAATCCTTGACCAGCCTGGCGATGTCGACCACCTCTTCGCGCAATTCCATGCGCCCGACCTCGATCTTCGACAGGTCGAGGACATCGTTGATGAGATTCAGCAGGTGCTGGCCGGCGGTGAGGATGTCGTCGGCATAGCCCTTATAGCGCGTATCGAGCGGGCCCATGGTGGCGTCGCGGATCAGCTGCGAGAAGCCGATGATTGCGTTCAACGGCGTGCGCAGCTCATGGCTCATATTGGCGAGGAATTCCGACTTCGTGCGGTACGCCAATTCGGTCGCGAGCTGTTTCTGCTCGGTCTCCATCAGCTCGGTGATGTCGGTGCTGATATAGACGCGGACGCCATCGTTGAGACGCCGGTATTGCGCGCGCACGACCTTGCCGTTGGCGAGGTAGGTGACGCGGTCGCTCCCTTCCTCGAAGCGCCGCACGCGGTCTTCGATGAAGCGCTCGGGCTCGTCGGCGAATTCCTTGTGCAGCTTGTAGCGAACCCGCAGCTCCATGAGCTCGCGGTAGGTCTTGCCTTCAAGCACGATGTCGGCAGGAAGCGTCCGGTCGCCGGCGCGATACCCGTCGCGGTAGTATTTGTTGTAAAGCACCAGCCGGCCCTGCCGGTCGAAGATCACGACCGAATGGCCGACCGTGTCGATCGCCTCGCGGAACCAAGTAAGCTTTTGACGCAGTTCCCTGACCTCGCGCTGCAGCCGCCGCGGGTCGTTGGCCGCGGTGCGCTGACGATCGGCTGGCGCAAGGCGCAGCAAGCGCGTTCCGCCGCGCGCCGGCCCGAGCCGGCAGGCGAAATCCGCCGGGCGTGACCCGGCGCGCTCGAAGCGGAGGGTTTTCGCGGGGGTTTCACCGGCGGTGCCAAGCAGCGCCGCGAGGCGCGTCGTATCGCGCGCGCCGACGAGGCTCGACAGCCGGATGCCCGAGAGCGCGGCGGCGTCGCGTTTCAGGCTATCCGCAAAGGCGGAATTGGCGGCGATGACAATATGGTCGGGCGGCGCGATAAGGGCAGCCGGCTCGCTCAGCAGCTCCAGCCATTGCAGACAATCGGCGGGCTCGGACATGTCCAGCGATCCTCGATCGGCCAGGCTACGCGGCAGTGATTTAAGAACCGTTAGCAGCGAGGAAAGCGCCAATTTGAGACGATATCAACGCGGCAATCCGCTTTCACGGGGAGGTGATCGCGTTATGATGCCGCAAGCTGATCGTATCGCTGGGAGGGTTTCTATGGCGCGCCAATACAATTGCGTCG
>JASHUW010000550.1 GCA_030039815.1 Alphaproteobacteria bacterium | reverse complement strand
GCAATCCCGTCACCGCCGCCGCGCCCATCGCCAGCGGGACTTGCAGCGCGGCGAGGCCGAAGGCCTGCGCGACATGCTGCAAGCCCCAGCCGATCGCGCCGCCGGCCCCGGCCGGCAGCGGGACCGGCCGCAATTCGAGTCCCGAGCAGGCGAAAGCGCCGAGCAGCAGCGCCGGCACCACCATAGCCAAGCGGCGCGGCATGCGCCGCAGCGGCCGCTGCAGAAGCAAGCGGAACGCCCAGCCGAGCAGGATCAGCGGCAGAAGGAAGGCGGCGAGCCCGAGGCTCTGGATCAGCAGGTCGGCGACGAGCGCGCCGTCGCGGCCGAGAAAATTGGCCGGCGCCGCGTCGCCCGCGGTGTTGAAGGACGGGTCGGCGGGGTTGTAGGTCAGGAGCGCGACGGCGATCAGGAAGCAGACAATGACCAGCGCCGCGCCGAGCGCCTCCCAGAGGCGGCGCTTGAACGCCGCGACCATGGCGTTCCAGCTGTCGACCTGGCGATTGACCCGCTGGCCGAAGCCGCGGGCAAGCGGTGCCGTCTTGGCCATGTCGTGGTCCCCCAACCACTTCCCGGCGGTCCATCAGACCGCGGCCTTCCCCCCGAAAGACCGCGACCCGGCGCCAAGCCGCTACAACACCCGGCGCATGCGCGCGAACGCAGCATCGAGCGTCGTCTCGTCATGGACGACCGCGACGCGAATATACTCGCTCCCCGGATTGACGCCAGCATTCGCGGCGCGCGCGGTGTAGCCGCCGGGCAGCACGCGGACCGCCGCGTCGCGCCACAACCGCAGCGCGGCGGCCTCGCCGTCACCGACATCGAGCCACAAAAAGAACCCGCCGGCCGGGCGGTAGAAGCCGTAGCGCCCGCCGAGCGCGGCCTCGGCGAGGTCGAACTTGCGGCGATAGAGTGCCCGATTCTCGATCACATGGGCCTCGTCGCGCCACAGCGCGGTCGCGGCGTGCTGGATCGGCAACGGCACCTGGCAGCCGCCAAAATCTCTGAGGCGCTTGAACTGGCCGACGAGCTTCGGGTCGCCGGCGACAAAACCCGAGCGCAGCCCGGCGGCGCTCGACCGCTTCGACAGCGAGTGAAAGGCGACGACGTTGTCAAAGAGGCCGGTTTTCCCTGGCCCCAACGCGGCGCAGGCTTCGAGCGCGCCGGGCGGCGGCACCGTGTCGTAGAGCTCGGCGTAACACTCGTCGGCGGCGAGGACAAAGTCGTACTGCCGGGCGAGCAGAATCGCCTTTTTCAGATAGTCGAGGTCGGCGATCGTCCCCTGCGGGTTGGACGGCGAGCACAGATAAAACAGCGCGCAGCGGGCGAGCGTCTCTTCCGGGATGTCGTCGAGGTCGGGCAGGAACGCGTTGTCGCGCGTCGCATCGAGAAAGACCGGTTCGGCGCCGGCCATCGTCGCCGCGCCGTTGTAGACGAGGTAGTACGGGTTGGGGCACAGCACGACCGGCTTGCGCCCGGCTTTTTCGCGCGGCACGACGACCGAGGCGAAGAGGTAGAGGCCCTCCTTGGTGCCGGCGAGCGCGGCGATGTTCTTCTCGATGTCGAGCGCGCCGGGCGGGAGCTTGTACCGCCAGCTCAGCCAATCGGCGATTGCCTGACGCAACTCGGGCGTGCCGGCCATCGGCGGATACTTGTTCCACTCATGCGCGTGGGCCATCAGCGTTTCGGTGAGGAGCGCCGGCGGCTGATGCTGCGGCTCGCCGACCGACATCGCGATGATCTCGTCGTTGACCCGCGGCGTGACGGGGTTGAGGAGCGTGCGCAGCGCCTCGAAGGGATAGTCGCTGAGGCTGTCGAGTTCGGGATTGAGCGGCACGTTGCCCCCGCGGACGGTTGAAGCCCGCGAGACTATCGCGATTTGCCCGCAGCGCAAAAAACGCCGTGGCCGAAAATCGCCCGGTGTCGACCGCCCATCAGAGAAACCTCAATTTGTCTTGGGCTGCCGAGCGGCGCCGACGCCTTGCTCTTCTTTGGCGATGGCCCGCAGTTCGGCTTCGTCGCGCTGGATTTCGCGGAGGTATCGCGCCGCTTCCTCTGTCGAGAGGCGCCCGCGCAGATGGGAGCGGTAAAGCGCAATCCGTGTTCGCAGAAGGTCGGCACGGCGATCCATCCCGCCATCATGGCGACGTCCGGCCGATCGGCACTGATCCAGGTCAATCGCGGCGCCGACCCAGGCACCGCCTTGCTTTCAGGCGGCGAGAGCCTGGGCGCGGCAGGTCATCAGCGGCTGGATGCGCTGGCCGAACTGCTCCATGCCGACGAGGAAGTCGTCGAAGGTCAGCATGACGCCGCGCACGCCGGGGACGGTCGCCATCTCGTCGAGCATTTGCGCGACCGCGGCATAGGAGCCGACAAAGACGCCCTGATTGGTCGGCAGCTTGTCGACCCCGAGGGTCTTGCGGCGCAGCGGCTGGGAATAAGGGTCGCGGCTCGGGTCGTCTTCGGCCTGCGCGTCGCGGTAGGCGATCGCCTCGAGGTCGATGCCGGCCTTGTAATGCTCCCATTTCGCCATCGCCGCGGCGTCGGTCTCGTCGGCGATGATCATCTGCAGCAACAGCGCGCCGCAATCCTTGCCGATTTTGCTGTTGGCCTCGACAAGGCGGGCGACGCTCTCGGTCGCGGCGCGCGGCTGGTTGACCTGGCCGCCGCTGCAGAAATTGTAGTCGCAATATTCCGCGGCGTACTTGGTGCCGGCATCGCTCTGCGCGGCGCAGATGATCGGAATCTTGGCGCTCGGCTGCGGCAGACAGCGGCAATCGTCCATCCGGAAGAAGTCGCCCTTGAAGTCGGAACGCCCCTCTGCCCACAGCTCGCGCATGATGGTCACGTATTCGGCGCAATAGTCGTAGCGCCGGCGATAATGCTCGGCGCCGGGCCAGATGCCCATCTGCGTGTACTCGCGGCGCTGCCAGCCCGAGATGATGTTGATGCCGAACCGGCCGCGCGAAATCTCGTCGATCGTCACCGCCATGCGCGCCGCGAACGGGGGCGGCAGGGTCAGCACGGCGCAGGTCGCAAAGAGCTGGATGCGGCTGGTCGCGGCGGCGAGCCCCGCCATCAGGGTGAAACTTTCGAGATTATAGTCCCAATAACGCGACGGGCCGCCGAAGCCGTGCAGCTTGATCATCGACAGCGCGAAATCGAAACCATAGCGCTCGGCCTTCTGCACGACCTCGCGGTTGAGGTCCCAGGTCGGCATGTATTGCGGCGAGGTGGTGGAGATCAGCCAGCCGTTATTGCCGATTGGGATAAAAACGCCGACCTGCATCGCGCTCACCGTTAGAAAAAAAGACGACCGGCCAAGCAACGCAAGAGAAGTGCCAAACAACGGCACAAAAAAGCGGCATTGGCACGGTTCGTGCTGATCCTTGCGTGACTTCTCGCTTGGAACCAAAGGCGGGAGCAGCCCAGATGAACGGAAGATGAGCGGCACCGTTGAAATCGCCGGCGGCGGCATCGCCGGCCTCACCGCCGGGCTTGCCTTCGCGCGAAAAGGCTGGCGCGTGCGCGTCCACGAGCAGGACGACGACCTGCGCATCCTCGGCGCCGGCATCTATATCTGGGAGAACGGGCTCAAGGTGCTCGACGCGCTCGGCGTGCTCAACGCGGTCACCTGGGGCGCACTGCCGGCGTGGCGGCACGAGAAGCGCGACGCCGACGGCTGGCTCTTCGCGCAGAGCCGCCTCAAGCCGAATTTCCGGCTCTATGTGCCGACCCGCGAGGCGCTGTTGACGGCGCTCCACGAGGCGCTGATCGCGGCGGGCGGCGAGGTGGTGTTCGGCTCGCGCGCGGTCGATGCGGACGCGGAAGGCACGCTCTATTTCGCCGACGGCAAGGAGGCGCGCGCCGACCTCATCGTCGCCGCCGACGGCATCAATTCGCCGATCCGCGACGGGCTGGGCCTTTTGCGCTGGCGGCGCGAGGTGGGCCAGTTCGGCTATCGCGCGATGATCCGCCGCGCGCCGAGCGAGCTCAAAACTGATGTCGGGCGCACCCATTGCGAGAACTGGAACGGCGCGCGCCGGCTGCTTTACGCGCCGTGCACCGAGGAGCTGGCCTATGTCCAGCTGACCTCGCTGAAGGGCGACGCGCGCGGCAACCGCGTGCCGATCGACCGCGACTATTGGCGCGAGGCCTTCCCGCACCTGTCGTGGATCATCGAGCGCATCCCCGATGACGGCCGCGGCGACTGGTTCGAGCTGATCCGCACGCGCAAATGGGCGAAGGGCTGCGTCGCGCTGGTTGGCGATTCGGCGAGCGCGCAGCCGCCGTTTCTCGGCCAGGGCGGCGGCTGCGCGATGATGTCGGGCTATGTGCTGGCCGAGGCGATCGACCGCGCCGGCGGCGATGTCGAGCTCGGCATCGCCGAATGGCAGCGCCGGCTGCGCCGGTTCACCGAATGGGTGCAGCGCGTCAGCTATTGGTACGGAGAGCTGGCGCGGTTACCGCCGACGCTGCGCCTCGCGGCGTTCGGCGCGCTCGGAAAGAGCGAGAGACTGCAGGCGGCGACGCTGTTCGTCGCCGCGCGGCACGACGCCACGGCGCCCGAGACCTGGCGTCGCGCCGAGCAGGCGCAAATCCCGATCCCGATTTTTCACTGAAGGGCGGCGCCGGGCATGCCGGAAGGATCTCGCGCGGCGTGCCGAACCGCGTGAACGATGACCTCTTCATCCGTGACCTCATAGAAGATCAGGTACGGATACGGTGTCGTCGGCATCCGGCGAATCGTGGGGTCGTTGGTGCGCCTGCCGATCAGCGGGTGCGACGATATGAGTTCGGCGATCGCCTGAATGCGCGCTTGCACTCGTCG
>JASHUW010000549.1 GCA_030039815.1 Alphaproteobacteria bacterium | reverse complement strand
GGACATGCCCGATAAGGCATTGGCGGCGCTGCTCGGCGGGGCGCGGGCGCTGTTGCTGCCGTCCCTCGCCGAAGGGTTCGGGCTGCCTGTCGCCGAAGCGCTTTCGTTGGGCGTCCCGGTCTTGTGCAGCGACTTGCCGGCGCTGCGCGAGAGCGGCGGCGGGTTGCCCGACTATCTCGCCCCTCATGATGCCGCGGCCTGGCACCAAGCGGTGGTCGATTTCATCACCGACTCACCGCGGCGACAGGACCAGCTGTTACGCCTCGAACGATGGCGGCCGCCGCTCTGGTCGGAGCATTTCGCGATCGTCGATCGGCTGATCGCCAACCTCGCTTAGCGCTTGACGCGGCGCGTGATGTTGGCGAGCTCGGCCGGCTCTCCGGCCACGCGGCGGCTCTCCGCGGCGACAATGCTTGCCGTTTCGCGCAGCCGAGCTTCGTCATGAGCGGCCGTCACGAAAAACCGCAGCCGCGCAGCGCGCTCAGGCACGGCGGGATAGAGGATTGGCGGCGCGTTGATCCCGCGCTCGAACAGCGCAGCCGCGAGCTTCCCGGCACGGATCGAGCTACCGGTGACCACCGGCACGATCGCCGCGCCGATCGACGTACCGGTATCCACCCCGCCGTCGCGCAGCAGGCCATGGAACAGCGCGCCGTTGCGGCGAAGCCGCGCGACGCGCTCGGGTTCAGCTTGGAGGATGCGCAGCGCGGCCAGCGCTGCGGCGGCAGCGGCCGGCGCCATCCCGACCGAGAACACGAAACCCGGCACGAGCCGCTTCAGGCGCTCGATCAGCGCCCTCGCGCCGGCGATGTAGCCGCCGCATGAGACCAGGCTCTTGCTCAGCGTGCCCATCCAGATGTCGACCTCGCGCGGATCGATCCCGGCATGTTCGGCCGAGCCGAAACCCCGCCGCCCCAGCACGCCAAGCGCATGTGCGTCGTCAACCATCAGCCAGGCGCGATGGCGGCGCGCCACCGCGACAAAGCAGGCGAGATCGGGCACGTCGCCATCCATGCTGTAATGCCCCTCGACGACCAGCAGTTTGCGCCGCGCCGGTGCGTCGGCGAACGCCTTGTCGGCCGCGTCAGGATCATTGTGGGCAAAGGCGATCCGTCGCGCGCCGGACAGCCGAGCGCCCTGGATGATGCTGTTATGAGCGAGCGCATCATGGGCGATCACATCACCGGGACCGAGCAACGCGCCGATCACGGAAACATTGGTCGCGTGCCCGCCGACCAGCGCCATCGCATCTTCCGCTCCGTGGATATCGGCCAAGGCCGCCTCAAGCTCGCGATGGATCGCGCGTTCGCCCGATACCATGCGGCTCGCCGACACGGTCGTGCCGTAGCGATCGATCGCCGCCTTGGTCGCCTCGGCGATGCGGCCGTCGCCATTGAGCCCGAGATAATCGTAGGACGCAAAGTTGCTGTAGCGCCGGCCGGCGATAATCGTCTCGGCGCCGGCAATCCCGTCGTGCAGGCGGAAGTAGGGGTCGGCGATCCCGAGGTGATCGGCTGCCGCCGCCACCGCGTCGACATCGCGCGCGCCATCGAGCTGCGCAGGGTCGAGCCGTTCCGTCGCTGCCGGCAGCGGCGGGCGCGCCGACAAACGCGCGAGAAGCTGCGCCTTGGCTTCGGCCGACAGCCCGAACGGATTGCCGCGCGCGGCCATCCTCAATCGTCCGCCGCGAGGTCGGTCGCGCCCGTTGCGCCGGTGTCGGACGGCGGCTCGTGGCGCAGTGCGAATTCCGCGAACGTCGCGGATGGCGCAGGCTGATCGATCATTTCGGCCAGCCGCGTCGCGAGCGCAGTCGCGCTTGCTCCATCCGTCAGGCTCATGAGCGGCACGTCGACCCGCAATCGCGCTTCCAGCGCCAGCCGCAGCTCGATCGCCATCAGCGAGTCCATGCCCAGTTCGGCCAGCGATCGGTGCGGGTCGAGACCGTCTTCCGGAAGCCCGAGGATACGCGCTGCCGCATCGGCGACGACGGAGGTGAGGAGCTCGTGTCGTTCCACCGAACCGAGCGATGCGAGCCGGCCAAGCAGCGCCTCGTCCGCCCCGCTGTCTGCGCCGACCGTGCGCAGATCGTCAAACAGCCGCTCCGCGACAATCGGAAGCGCATGACCCGGCTCAAGCGTCGTGAAATCAGCGAAGGCGACGACCGGCAGGCCGCAGGCCGCCATTGCCGGCAGAGCCGCAAGCGCCCGCGTGACCGGCATGGGTTGCGCGCCGAGGCGATGCGATAGCGCCGCGCGTTCGTCGGGCCGCGCCGCGAGTGCCCCGGCATCGGCGATCGGCCCCCACGCGATCGCCAGCGCCGGCTTGCCCTGGCTGTGTCGGCGCCGAGCCAGGGCCTCCAGCGCCGCGTTGGCGGCGACGTAGGCGCCCTGGCCGGGCGCGCCGATGAGGGTTGTCGCCGACGAAAACAGCCAGAACAGGTCGAGCGGGTCATCCGCGGTCAACCGGTCGAGCTGCAACGCGCCCGAGACCTTGGCGCGCATCGCCATCGCAACATCCTTGGCGGTCACTAGGGCGGCGGTTCCATCGACGATCGTCGCTGCGGCATGAACGACGCCGCGAACCGGCACACCTTGTCTGCGAACCGCAACGAGAACATCGGCGAGCGCCTGCGGGTCGGCGACATCGGCGGCAAAGGCGGCGACCGTTGCGCCCAGCAGCTCAAGCTCGGCGATCCGTTTCACCGCGCCCGGCGTATCCAGGCCGCGCCGGCCGATCAATGCGAGATGCCGCGCGCCGCGTTCGGCAAGCCAGCGCGCCGCGGCGAAACCGAACCCGTCGAAGCCGCCCGTGACGACATAGGTGGCGTCGCCTTGCAAGGCGAAGTTCGGCCTCGGCGCTATCGCGATCCCGGCATTGCCGTCCGGGACCAGCACGAGCTTGCCGATATGCTGCGCCGCCTGCATCAGACGAAAGGCATCGGCGAGTTCGGCGAAGGCGAGACAGCGATGCGCGAGCGGACGGATTTCGCCGGCCTCCAGCGCGGCCGCGAGCTCGGCGAGCAGCACCTTGGCAAGCTCCGGACGGCGCGCCGGCAGTTGGTCGACGTCGATCGCGAAATAGGAAATGTTTTGCCGTAGCAAGCGGACACCAAGCTGCCGGTTCTCGTGAAAATCCCGCTTGCCGAGCTCGACAAACCGGCCGAACGGCTTGAGCAGCCCGAGGCTTAGCTCCATCGCCTCACCGGACAACGAGTTGAGGACGACATCGACGCCAACGCCGCCCGTGACCTCGCGCACCGCGGCGGCAAATCGCAGATCCCGCGAGTCGCAGACGTGGTCGACGCCCACCATGCGCAGAAACGCGCGTTTTGCCGGCGAACCGGCGGTGGCGATCACCGTGGCGCCGCGCGCCTTGGCGATCTGGATCGCGGCTAGCCCGACTCCGCCCGACGCTGCATGGATCAGCACGGTCTCACCCGGCGCGAGACGCGCGAGGGTCACGAGCGAATAATGCCCAGTGACGAACGCCACGGGAAGCGTGGCCGCCGCCGTAAAATCCATGTCCGCCGGGATCGCGACCACGGTGTCCGCTCGTGTGACGACCCGGCTCGCCAGCGCAGCCGGCGCAAAACCCATGACCCGATCGCCAATCGCCACGTTCGTGACGCCATCGCCAACCGCGCCAACGACGCCGGCGCACTCGAGACCGAGCGCGGCGCCGGTAAACCCGTCGAGCAACGCCTCCTCCGGCAACGCTCCCGCTGCCGCCATGACATCGCGAAAATTGACGCCCGCCGCGCGAACCTCGATGGCGATGTCGCCTGGTCCCGGCGCCGGCAGTGGTGCCGGCACCCATTCGAGCCGGTCCAGCCGGCCCGGCCACGCCGCCGAGGCGGCAATGGAATCGGCAGGATTGGCCCGGATGGCCGGAAGTCCGAGCCGCAACCGCGGCGCAT
>JASHUW010000548.1 GCA_030039815.1 Alphaproteobacteria bacterium | reverse complement strand
CCGAGGCGCGCGGCGCGGTCTGCTGGCATTTGTCCTCCGGCGCGCCGGTGATCGTCGCCGCGAAGGCGACGGTGCTGGCGACTGGCGGACTGACCCGGCTGTTCCGGCGTAACAGCGCCTCGGCCAATATGGGCGGCGACGGCTATGCGCTGGCGCTGCGCGCCGGCGCGCCGCTCATCGACATGGAATTCGTGCAGTTCTTCCCGATCGGACATCTGGCGCCCCGGCTCATCGGCATGGATCCGATCATGTGGGACCCGTTCCGCTACAAGCTCGGCGGCCGGCTGCTTGACGGCGCGGGCCGCGAGTTTCTCGCGCGCTACGGCAGCGACGAGACCGACGCCTACACGACGCCCCGCGACGTCGCGACCTATGCGATCACCAAGGAGGTCACGGCCGGGCGCGGCTCGCCGCATGGCGGGGTCTACCTGTCGTTCGAGCACATTCCGCCGGGCGAGCTGCGCGCGGCGTTCGGCCCGGTCATCGAGCGCCTCGCCAACAACGGCATCGATCTGGCGGAAGCGCCGATCGAAGTGTCGCCGATCGCGCATTACCACATGGGCGGGATCGTCGTTGACGAGCGCATGGCGTCGCCGCTGCCGGGGCTCTACGCCGCCGGCGAGGCGGTCGGCGGCGCCAACGGCGCCAACCGGCTCTCCGGCAACGCCATCCCCGAGGCGCTGGTGTTCGGCGAGCGCGCCGGGCGTTACGCGAGTGCAGCCGAGCCGCAGGCCGGCTGGCGCGATGGTGCCGCGGCCGAGGCCGTCGACCGCATCCGCGAGCTGGCCGAGGGCCGGCAAGGCGACCTAGCGGCCTCCGCGCTGCTCGACGAGCTGCGGGCGCTGATGTGGGACGATGTCGGGCCGCTGCGCAATGCGGCTGGCCTCGAACGCGCGCTGGCGCGGCTCGGCGAGATGCGCGGCGCGCTCGACCGGGTCGCGATCGCCCCCGGCCGCGTCGTCAACACAGGCCTCGCCGACTGGTTCGAGCTGCGCGCCAGCCTTCTCGCTGCCGAGGCCGTGACCCACGCCGCGCTCGCCCGCCGCGAGAGCCGCGGCGCCCATCAGCGCGAGGATTTTCCCCATACCGACCCGGCGCAAGCGGCGAGCTCACGGATCGCGCGCGGCCCGGCTGGGGTCGCGGCGGGCTTGATGGCGGAATTAACCCGGTGAAGACCGCCCGCCTCAAGGTGCGCCGCGGCAGCGATGGCGAGGCGCCTCGCTACGATGAATTTGCGGTGCCGTTCGAGGATGGGGCGACGGTGCTCGACGCGCTCGTCTGGGTGCGGACGCACCGCGATCCCTCGCTGGCGGTGCGCTACAGCTGCATCAACGCCAATGTCTGCAAGGAGTGCACGATCGCGGTTGACGGCAAAGTGGTCTACGCCTGCACCACGCGCCTCACCGAAGGCCGGATGATGGTGCTCGATCCGCTGCCCGGGAAGCAGCAGCTGCGCGATCTCGTCACCGAGACCCGTTCGCCGCGGGAGCGCCTGGGGTAAGTTGGGTCAAGTCGCATATCGCGCTCGCTAGGTATTGCGCTTAACCCGTGCTACTCATGCGGCAAAATGGCAGAGCGGGGACGATCATGGCGAAGACGGCGCTCACCCAGCTGCAGGAACAGATCGAAGCGATCCGCCGCGAGGCCTACGCTGCCGGTTATGCGGCGGCGATGCAGGCGATCCGCGAGTTCGCCGCGCGTCCGGCCACGCCGAGCGCCGCGGCGCCGCGCGGACGCGCGAGAGCGCCGACACCTGCTGCCAAGCCTCCGGTCAAGCGCGGCCGGCGCGCGGCGACCACGGTGCCCTCCGTCCGCAAGCGGCCGCAGCGCGGCAGTAATGCCAGGCTGATTGCCGAGGTGCTCAAGGCGATGCCGGCTGGAACCGCAAAGCCGGCGGAAATCCGCAAGGCGTTGCAGCAGGACAAGGGCGTGTCGATGGCCTTCACCTCGATCCGCCATGCGCTCGGTCAACTGGCGGGCCGCAACGAAGTGGCCGCATCCGAAGACGGCAAGACCTGGCGCTATTTGGGCGGCGCTTCCTGATCTTGCGTCAGCGTCACGGCCGGCACCGCGGCGCGGGCAAGCGCGTCGGCGCGTTCGTTCTCCGGGTGCCCGGCATGGCCGCGCACCCAGTGCCACTCGATCTGGTGAGGTGTCGCGGCGGCATCGAGCCGCTGCCATAGATCGACGTTCTTAACCGGCTTCTTGTCGGCGGTGCGCCAGTTGCGCGCTTTCCACGCCTTGAGCCATTGCCTGATGCCGTCGCGCAGATACTGGCTGTCCGTGTAGAGCTGCACCCGGCAGGGCCTTTTCAATGTTTCGAGCGCGACGATCGCGGCGGTCATCTCCATGCGGTTGTTGGTGGTTTGCGGCTCGCCGCCGCTCAGCTCCTTTTCGGTGCCGCGATAGCGCAGGATCGCCGCCCAGCCGCCGGGGCCCGGATTGCCGCGGCACGCGCCATCGGTGAAGATCTCGACCGCCGCCGGCTCGCGCGCCGGCGCAGGTTCAGGGGTCGATGCCATAGGCGGCCGGGTCGGCGATGCCGCGGTGGAACCGCAGCTTGCGGAGGTATTCAAGCGGGTCCTTCGGCCGCACCAGCGCGCCCTCCGTCTGGTTCAGCCAGTCGTAGAGCCGGGTCAGCAGAAAGCGCAGCGCGCTGCCCTGCGCCAAGAGCGGCAACGCGGCGATCTCCTCGGCCGACAAGGGTCGCTCGGCGCGGTAGCTACTGACGAGCAGCCGCGCCTTGGTGACGTTGAAATCGCCAGCCGGCTCGAAGCACCAGGCGTTGATGCAGATCGCCAAGTCGTACGCAAACGCATCGGTACAGGCGAAGTAGAAGTCGATCAGCCCCGACAGCTCGCGATCGCGAAAGAACACGTTGTCGGGGAACAGGTCGGCGTGGATGACGCCGCTCGGCAAATGGCGCGGCCAAGCGTTTTCGAGCGCTTCGAGCTCGTCGTGCAGCTCCGCCGCCAGCCCGGCCTGCACCTCGTCGGCGCGCGACGCGCAGGCGACATAGAGCCGATGCCAGCCGCCGAGGCCCAGATCATTGAGGCGGCTCATCGCGAACGATTCGCCGGCCTTGTGCAGGCGAGCGAGAGCGGCGCCGACGCGGGCGCAGTGAAATGGCTCGATGCGCCGCGGCCACATGCCCTGGAGAAAGGTGACGATGGCCGCGGGTCGGCCGCACAGCTCGCGCAGCGCTGCGCCGTCCTTCGCCCGCACCGGCGTCGGGCAGGCGACTCCCTGATGCGCGAGATGATCCATCAAGGCGATGAAAAACGGCAGGTCGCTAGGCGACACGCGCTTTTCATAGAGCGTGAGGATGAACGAGCCCTGTTCGGTGCCGAGCAGGTAGTTCGAGTTCTCCACCCCCTCGGCAATCCCCTTGCACGACAGCACCGCACCGATGTCGTAGGCCGCGATAAAGGCGCGCAGCTCGTCGTCGCCGATTTCCGTATAGACCGCCATGTGCCGTTTTTGCCGCTCCCCGCGTACCCCGACCCGGCTTGTCTGTCGGGCACGGCTCGCATAAAGTCGCGCCGGCCCTAATCGACCAAAACGGCAGGGGGGCCGCGCGGTCGCGCGGACAGTAGCAAGGGCGACGGTGGGGAAGAAAGATGGACGCTCCGATCCCAGCGCAAAAGGCTCCGTACGGCGTCGCCGTCGAGGCCGGCAAGCGCTACTTCTGGTGCGCTTGCGGCCGCAGCAAGGGGCAGCCCTTTTGTGACGGATCGCACCAAGGCACCGGCATCACGCCGATGATGTACACCGCCGAGAAGACCGGGCAGGTCTGGTTCTGCGGGTGCAAGGCCACCGGCAACAAGCCGATGTGCGACGGAACGCATAATCGTCTCTAGGCCGGGTCCGGATTTTGCGCTCAGGACGTTCCTATGGCGCTGCGGCGCTGCTTGCGGCATTCGCTCTTGCCTTGTTGGCGAGCTGCAGCTGGATCCCGTTTGTCGGCAAAAAGACATCGCAGAGTCCAGTCAATCCCGCCTGCCCGATCACGGTCATCCTGCACCCGCTCGCCAACACCGCCGTGTTCAATGCGACCGGGGTGCAAGGGGAGCTGAAGCCGCTAAACGTCGCCTGGTACGGCATTTTCAGCGACGTGTCGGCGACCTGCACGATGAGCGGCGGCACGCTCCATGCCGCTCTCGACAATGTCATCGTCGCCGAACGCGGGCCGGCGGTGCGCGGCAACGACGTCGACCTCAACTATTTCGTCGCGCTGACCGGCTCCGACCAATCGGTTCTCGGCAAGAAGTCGTTCTCTGTGCACATCACGGTGCCGGCCAACGAAAAACGCGGCGGCGTCGATGACCATGTCGAGGTCGCTTTTTCCACCGGTGGCCGCCCGCTCTCCGACCTCAACATCACCCTCGGCTTCCAGGAAAGTCCGCAGGCGATGGAGTTCTACAAGAATTTCCGCGGCCGCTGAGGCTTGGCTTCCGCCACCGAGCAATGCTAAACAGGTCGTGCCGAATGCACGCCCGCAGGAGAGGCTGAGCCGTCCAACTCGATTGGGCGCTCGGCGCCGAAGGAGCAACCGCCCCGGAAACTCTCAGGCAAAAGGACTGTGGGGGTAAGGGCGCTCTGGAAAGCAGCGGTCGGGCCGATCAGCCGACCGCTCACCGAAGGAGTAAGCCGGGTTCAGCCTTGTTTTCTGGCCGGCCGGTGAATCTCTCAGGGGAAGCGACAGAGGGGGCATCTCTTGACGGACAAGGTGGGTCCGTCGCGACGGAGGTGCGCCTGTGGATTCGGAAAAGCCGGCGGATTTGCGGCGGACGCCGCTCCACACGCTGCACATCGCACGCGGCGCCAAAATGGTACCGTTCGCGGGCTATGAGATGCCGGTGCAATATCCCACCGGCATCATCTCCGAGCACCTCCATACCCGTGCCAAGGCGGGCCTCTTCGATGTCTCGCACATGGGGCAGGTGGCGCTGCACGGCGTTACCGCGGCAATGCTTGAGACCCTTGTGCCCGGCGATATCGCCGGCCTCACCGAAGGGCGGATGCGCTACACGCTGCTGCTCAACGACGATGGCGGCATCATCGACGATTTGATGGCGATCCGCTTCGCGGACCGGCTGGGCCTTGTGGTCAACGCCGCGACCAAAGAGGGCGACGTCGCGCATCTGCGCGACCGGCTCGGTGCCGCGACCGGGGTCGAGCTGCTCGAAGACCGCGCGTTGCTCGCCCTGCAAGGCCCGGCCGCCGCCGCGGTGCTGGCGCGCATTGCCGGCGCGGGTGTCGCGACGATGCCGTTCCTCTCCTGCGCACTCGTCGAGCGGCCGGGGATGACCCTCTTCGTCACCCGCTCCGGCTATACCGGCGAGGATGGGTTTGAGATTTCTGTCCCCGCCGACCGCGCGGTCGCGCTCGCCGAGCTTCTGCTCGCCGAGCCGGAGGTGCTGCCGGTGGGGCTCGGCGCGCGCGACACGCTGCGCCTGGAAGCCGGACTTTGCCTGTACGGCCACGACATCGACGAGACCACGACGCCGGTTTCCGCGGGCCTCGCCTGGACCATCGCCAAGCGCCGGCGCGAGGAGAGCAGCTTCCCCGGCGCCGCGCGCATCCTGAAAGAGCTGGCCCACCCGCCGGCGCGCCGCCGCGTCGGCATTCGCCCCGACGGCCGCGCGCCGGCGCGCGAAGGCAGCGCCATCGTCGATCCGGCCGGCAATCTGGTCGGCGAGGTGACGAGCGGCGGGTTCAGCCCATCGCTCAACGCGCCGATCGCGATGGGCTATGTCGCCCGCCCCTATTCCGACCCCGGCACGGCGCTTTCCGTCGTGGTGCGCGATGTCGCGCGCCCCGCCCGGGTGTCGCCGATGCCGTTTGTCCCCACCCACTACTACCGCGGCCACTAGGAGAGCCCGAGTATGCCGACGCTGCGCTTTACGAAGGACCATGAATGGGTTCGCCTCGACGGCGACACCGCGGTGATCGGCATCACCGATTATGCCCAACAGCAATTGGGCGACATCGTCTATGTCGAGCTACCGGAGCCGGGGAGCCGGGTCGAAGCTGGCAAGGAGGCCGCCGTGGTCGAATCGGCGAAGGCAGCGAGCGAGGTCTATGCGCCGGTATCGGGTGAGGTCGTTGCGGTCAACGAGCTCATCGCCGGCGATCCGGCCAAGGTCAATGCTGACCCGATGGGTGACGGCTGGTTCCTCTCGGTCAAGCTAGACGATCCCAAGGCGCTCGACGCGCTGATGGACGAGGCGGCCTACCAGGCATTCGTGGCGGAGCAGGGCTGATGCGTTACCTGCCTCTCAACCCGGCCGACCGCGCCGAGATGCTGGCGGCGATCGGCGCCGCTTCGATCGACGACCTGTTCGCCGACGTGCCGCCAGCGGCGCGGCGCGCTGGGCTTGTGGATTTGCCGTTGGCGCAGGGCGAGATCGAGGTCGAGCGCACGCTGTCGCGGATGGCGGCGAAAAATGTCGCCGCCGGCTCGGTGCCGTTCTTTATCGGCGGCGGCGCCTATCGCCACCACGTGCCGACCGCGGTCGACCACCTGATCCAGCGCGGCGAATTTCTCACCTCATACACACCCTATCAGCCCGAAATCGCCCAGGGCACGTTGCAAGCACTGTTCGAGTTCCAGACCCAGGTCGCGCTATTGACCGGGATGGAGGTCGCCAACGCCTCGCTCTATGACGGCGCGACCGCCTGCGCCGAGGCGGTGGCGATGGCGCATCGCCTGACTCGACGCGGCAAGGCGGTGCTGTCGGGCGGGCTGCACCCGCATTACCGCGAGGTCTGCGAGACCTATGCGCAGTTCTCGGGATTGGAGGTACAGCCGCTCGATCCAGCGCCGGGTGCGGTCGAAGCCATCAACATCGACGGCGATACCGCCTGCGTCGTGGTGCAGAACCCGGACTTCTTCGGCGAACTGCGCGATTGGAGCGCGCTGGCCGCGCGCTGCCACCAGCAGGGCGCGCTGCTTGTCGTCGCGGTGACCGAAATCGTCTCGCTCGGCGCGGTGACGCCGCCAGGCGAGATGGGGGCCGACATCGTCGCGGCCGAGGGCCAGGGGATCGGCAACCCGCTCAATTTCGGCGGCCCTTATCTCGGCCTATTTGCAGCGCGCGAGCAGCATGTGCGACAGATGCCCGGCCGGCTCGCCGGCCAGACCGTGGACGCCGACGGCAAACGCGGCTGGGTGCTGACCCTATCCACCCGCGAACAGCACATCCGCCGCGAAAAAGCGACGAGCAATATCTGCACGAATTCCGGACTGTGCGCGCTCGCCTTCACGATCCACCTGGCGCTGCTCGGTGAGGCCGGTCTCGCTCGGTTGGCGCGGCTCAACCACGCCGCGGCGTGCAACCTCGCGGACCGGCTGACCGCCGTGCCGGGCGTGCGGCTGGTCAGTGACGGCTTTTTCAACGAATTCTCGTTGCGCCTGCCCATCCCGGCCGCCAACGCGGTAACGGCGCTGGCGGAGAAGGGGGTGCTCGGCGGGGTCGCCGCCAGCCGCTTTTACCCCCAGCGGGAAGATCTTGCCGATGTGCTGCTGGTCGCTGCGACCGAGCTGGTGACAAAAGAAGATATCGAGATGTATGCCCGTGTTCTGGCGGAGGTGCTGCGATGACTGGCTGGAGTCAAGCCCTCGGCAGCCATTCCGTCCCCTTCCCGGAGGCGGCGACCCTCACCGGCAATCGCGGGTTGCAGCTCGAAGAAGCGCTGATCTTCGAGCAGGATTCGCCTGGCCGTTGCGGCGTCGATCTGCCCGAGCCGCCGTCGCACAAAAGCCGGCTTGGCGACCTCGAACGAAAGAACCCGATTGGCCTGCCCGGCCTCAGCGAGCCACAGGTCGTGCGCCACTTCACGCGTCTGTCACAAAAGAACTATGCGATCGACAGCGGGCTCTACCCGCTCGGCTCGTGCACGATGAAACACAACCCGCGGCTCAACGAGAAGATGGCGCGGCTGCCCGGCTTCGCCGACCTGCACCCACTGCAACCGCTGTCGACCATTCAGGGCGCGCTCGAACTCGTCGACGCCTTGGCGCACTGGCTGAAGACGCTGACCGGCATGCCGGCGGTTGCCTTGTCGCCCGCAGCCGGGGCGCACGGTGAGCTTTGCGGCATGATGACGATCCGCGCCGCGCTCGCGGCCCGCGGCGATGCCAGGCAGCGCATCCTGGTGCCGGAATCGGCGCACGGCACCAACCCGGCGACCGCGGCGACCTGCGGCTACGCGATCGATCCGATCCCCAACAACGCGCGCGGCCGCGTCGATCTGGCGGCCGTCAGGGCAAAGCTCGGGCCCGATGTCGCCGCGCTGATGTTGACCAATCCGAACACCTGCGGCCTGTTCGAGGACGAAATCCTGGAGATCGCCGCCGCCGTGCACGCGGCCGGCGCCTTTTTTTATTGCGACGGCGCCAATTTCAACGCGATCGTCGGCCGCGTGCGGCCGGCCGATCTCGGCATCGACGCGCTGCACCTCAATCTGCACAAGACCTTCTCGACGCCGCATGGCGGCGGAGGGCCGGGCAGCGGGCCGGTCGCGCTCGCCGCGTCGCTCGCCCCGCACGCGCCGCTGCCGTGGGTGGTGCACGGCCCCGGCGGGTTCGACCTGGTCGAGCACGCGGGCGGAGCGGCGGCCGAGACGAT
>JASHUW010000547.1 GCA_030039815.1 Alphaproteobacteria bacterium | reverse complement strand
ATCGGCCCGCTGACCCTGGTCTACCAGCCAGTGGTGCGGGAAATCCTCTTCGGCGGCTACGACGCGATCGTCATCACCAGCGAATCCAAGTTCATCGCGAATTTGATCCTGGCGCTCCTCGGCAAGCTGCGCGGCATCGCCGTGCTGCATTGGGGCTTCGGCTATCACCCGCCGCGCGGGTCGCGGGAGAGCGACAGCCCGAACCCGCTGATGCTCAAGATCACCACCGCGATCAAGCGGGGCTTCACCCACATCGCGGACGGCTTCATCGCCTACACCAAAAGCGGCGCCGAGCAGCTGATCGCCAGCGGCTATCCGCGTGAGCGCACCTTTTTTGTACAGAACACCATCGACATGTCGGAGCAGCTTCAACTGTGGAGCGCCGTGCGCGACACCGACGAGCAGGCGATCCGCCGGGAATTCGGACTGCGCCCGGACTCCGCCGTCTACGTCTTTATCGGCCGGCTCACGCCCATCAAGCGCGTCGACAACCTGATCGCGGCGGTGCGCAAGATCAATCGGGGCGGGCTGTCGAAACGCGTTGTCGAGGTGCTGGTGGTCGGCGGCGGCCCGCGCGAGGCGGAACTCAAGGAACAAGCGGCAGACGTGCCCGAGGTGCATTTCCTCGGCGCGTTGCCGCCCAACGACCAGGTCGCGCGCTGTCTCAAGGTCAGCATCGCGTGCGTCGTGGCGGGCATGGTCGGCCTCGTCACCAACCACTCGTTGGCTCATGGCCGCCCGATCATCACCCGGGCGCTCGACACGCACAGCCCCGAGCTCGAATACATCGAGCACGACCGGAATGGCCTCGTCGTGCCCGGCGATCTCGACGACTTCGCCGCGGCGCTCGCGTGCTTCGCCGACGACGAGGAGTGGCAGGCGCGGCTTGCCAAAGGCGCGCTCGCGACCCGCGACGGGCTGCGCATGGAGGACATGGCGGCGCGTTTCGACGAGGCGGTGCGCCTCACGGTCGCCCGCCGCCAGCGGCGGCGGCAGCTCGCCGTCGCGCCAGCCGAACCGCGTTCTTGAGAGGTGCCCGCATGATCTCGCGCCGCGCTCTTCTGCTCGCCGCTTCCGCCGGCGCGGTGTGCCGGCCGTCCCTCGCCGCGCTACCGCTGGAGCCGACGCCGGGGCTGGGCAAGGTCGCCGCCGAGCGGGGTCTGCTTTACGGCAGCTATATCGACCCGTGGGAATTGAAGCAGGAAGCGGATTACGAAGCCGTCTGCGCGCATGAGTGCGCCCTGATGGTGACGGCCCGCATGGATTGGGATCACCTTCAGCCGACCCCGGGCGCTCATGACTTCACCGGCGTCGACGCCGACTACGACTGGGCGACGACCAACGGCATGCAATTTCGCGGACATACGCTCGTCTACGGCGAGCGAGCGCCGAAATGGTACGCCGACCTGCCGAACCGCGGCGCGGCGGTCAAAGCCCTCGAACAGCACGTCACCGAGACCTGTCGCCACTTCGCCGGCCGCATGCAATCCTGGGACGTCGTCAACGAGGCGATCCTGATTGGCTCCGAGCGGCCCGACAACCTGCGGCCGCAGGTCTTTCTCGACAAGATCGGTCCTGACTACCTCGACATCGCCTACCATACGGCGCGCGCCAACGACCCGAAGCCGCTGCTCGTCTACAACGAATTCGGCATCGAGATGGAAAAACCGGATCAGCTCGAAAAGCGGCGCGTCCTCTTTGACCTCGTCGACGGCTTCAAGAAGCGCGGCACGCCGCTCGACGCGATCGGTCTGCAGAGCCACCTGTTTTACGAGGACATGCAGTATTTTGACGAAAAGGCGTTCAGCCGCTTTCTCGACGAGATCGCCGCGCGCGGGTTGCAGATCATGCTGACCGAGCTGGATTGCGTCGATAACGGCGCGCCGTCGGCGATTCCTGCGCGCGATGCCGCGGTCGCCTCGATCTATCGCCGCTATCTCGACGTAGCGTTGGCAAACCAGGCGGTGAAGACGGTGATCACCTGGGGGGTCAGTGACCGGATGAGCTGGATCATCTCGGTCGGCGATCCGCGAACCAAGCGGCCCGACGGGCTGCGCCCCCGGCCGCTGCCGTTCGATACGGAAGACCGGCCAAAGCCCGTCTATTGGGCGATGATCGACGCGCTACGGCACGCGCCCCAGCACGCCGCTATTCACCGAGCCTCTAGGTCCTGATCGCGATAACCGATTTGACGAAGCCGCAATAGCGTTCGAGCACGATCTCGGCGTCGGGAAAAAGCGCCCGCATTTCCTTGATCGTCAGCAGCCGGAAATCGGGATAGACCGGCTTGAACCAATGGTGGTCGTAGAGGAAGCGCATCAGCCGTACCTGCCAGCGCCGCGGCAACAACACCACGACGAACGGGAGGAAGCTGTGCTGTTCGATGGGAAAATATTTGTACGGCGTTTGCACGAAGTACCGTTTCGAAATGCGCCGCACCTCGGCTGCGAAATTCGCTTGGGCAGCGCGCGCCGAGGCGGTGAATTGCCTCCCGTCCTTGAGGTCGTAGGTAATCTCCTTCGCCCCGGTGACGTGCTCGATGACCGACGAGCAGAACACCACGTCGTACTGCCTGTCGGCGACCGGAAATTTCTCTCCGCCGTCGAGCTGCAGCGTGCCAAATCCGTAGGTTTGCGCGGCGCGCGCCAGCGCCTCGGCGTCGAGCTCGCCGATCGTGATGTTGGCGCGGTAGGGCACGATCTCGGCGATATGCCCGCCGCTGCCGCCGCCCAGATCGAGAATGCTGTCCGCCTCTGTCGGACATAACCGCTCGACGAAAAGCCGGCCGCGCCGCAGCCGGCAGGCGGTGCTCGACCGGATCGCGGTGCGGCGGACAAAATTGCTGAGCTTCGCCGATAACCGCTTGTTCTGCGCCGGACTGGCCCAGCCCGCGCCGCCCATCATCGCCGGCGATTTTCCGGCGCTCCCCGCGCCCGTCAGAGCCATTCACCCGATCCTCAGTTCTCGACTAGAGATCAGTATATAAAGTCACTTAAATGCAGCAAATATTTGCCGCGTTTGCCCGCTGATTTTAACGATCTTTTCTCCGCCAGAAAAATTTTAACCTTAATAAAGTATTACGCCCCGCAGTTGCGCCACCATACCGCGCACCACTCGGTATCGCCCGAGCGGAACGGATCGCGTTGGCACCCTGGCCGATCGGCGAAATGCGGATCGAGCGTCGCGGCCTGTCCCTCGTAATAAGTCACCAGGCAAGCACGTCCGAGCTGCGAGAGTCGGTCGAGAATTCGCGGGATGTCCTTGACGTAATAGAGCATCTCGCAAGCAACCACGAGGTCGACCGGCTGCGGCATGTCGGGAAAGCGGAAGTTCAGCG
>JASHUW010000546.1 GCA_030039815.1 Alphaproteobacteria bacterium | reverse complement strand
CGAAAAACCCCCAATGGCAGTGCTCCGGCCGGCACGACACGACATGATGCTGCGACATTGTCGGGGCTCCCCTCTGGCTGCGCGGCTGATCGCAGCAAATCCTATGCCCTGCCGGCTCAGGGAACCAGCACCGCGGCGCCTTCGAGCCGACCGTCGCGCAAATCGGCGAGCGCGCGGTTGGCGTCGCTGAGCGGATAGGGCGTGGTTGTCGTGACGATCCCGGCCTTGGGCGCCAACGCGAGAAACTCCTCGGCGTCGCGCCGCGTCAGGTTGGCGACCGAGCGGACGATCCGCTCTTCCCACAGCAGCGCGTAGGGGAAGCTCGGGATGTCGCTCATGTGGATGCCGCCCGAAATGACCGTCCCGCCTTTCTTGGTCGCCTTGAGCGCCGCCGGGATCAGCGCGCCGACCGGCGCGAAGATCAGCGCGGCATCGAGTTTTTCGGGCGGTTCCTCGTCGGAGCCGCCGGCCCAGACCGCGCCGAGCCCGCGCGCGAACTCCTGTCCCGCGGTGTCGCCCGGCTTGGTGAAAGCGAAGACTTGGCGGCCCTGAAACCGGGCGACTTGGGCGACGATGTGAGCCGCCGCGCCAAAACCGTAAATTCCGATTCGTTCTCCTTTCGCGGAATGTTCTACCGCGAGGCGCAGCGTGCGATAGCCAATGAGGCCGGCGCATAGCAGCGGCGCCGCCGCGACGTCGTCGAACTGCGCCGGCAGCGGGAAGCAGAAACGCTGGTCGGCGACGGTCAGCTCGGCATAGCCGCCATCGATCTGGTAGCCGGTGAAGCGCGCGCGGTCGCACAAATTCTCGCGGCCGCTCGTGCAATACTCGCAGACGCCGCAGGTCCAACCGAGCCACGGCACCCCGACCCGATCGCCGATCATGAAGCGATCGACATCGGCGCCTTTCTCGACAACCGTGCCGACAATCTCGTGGCCGGGCACCAGCGGCAGCTTGGGATGCGCGAGTTCGCCGTCGATGATGTGGAGGTCGGTGCGGCACACCGCGCAGGCCTTGACCGCGATCAGCACCTCGCCCGCCGCCGGCCTGGGCGGCGCGAGTTCGATGATCGCCAGCGGGCGATGCGGCGCGGTCATCACCTGGGCGCGCATAGGAACCTCCCGAATCAGCGGCGCGGCAAGGCAACCGGGCGTGCAGCATAACCCGCCCACCCCTTGCAAACGTTGGCGATCAACAATGCCTTGGCAAGGCGCGCGGATTTGCCATCCTGTGAGGACGATGACCCGGACCGCCGACGAAGAGCGCCAGCGCCGCCTGATCCACGACTATTTCGGCGACGACGCGCGCATCCGCATGCTGCGCGCGGCGCCGACCTTTGGGGCGTCGCTGTTCGTCATCGATTTCGATCGCGGCGCGCGGCATTACCGCACCCTCGGCTCGTTCGGCGTCGCGTTCGAGAAGACGCTCGCCAACTGGTTCGGCAGCGCGATGCAGGTCACCGAGCAGTCGAGCATGGACCTGCTCTACCCGGCACAGCTGGTGTTCCATTACGAGCGGCTGATGTCGCTCGCCTTCGCGCTGGTCGAGAAGCCGAAAAGCGCGCTGCTGCTCGGCGTCGGCGGCGCGGCGATGTGGCGCTTCCTGCGCGCCTACATCCCGGAATGCGAGACGACCCTCGTCGATTGCGACGAGGCCGTGGTGTCGATCGCCAAGCGCTGGTTTTATCTCAACCAGCCGGTCGTGCTCGACACCGCCGAGCGCTACCTCGCCGGCGCGACCCAAAAATTCGATGTGATCCTGGTCGATCTCTACAATTCGGGCGGGCCGGCTGAATTCGATCCCGGGTTTTGGGCGCAATGCCTCGACGCGCTGGCGCCGGGCGGCTGCCTGGCGACGAACTGGGCCGACTTCGCCAGCAACCGCAAGGTCAAGCCGATGGCGGAAAGTCAGCAGGAGATGGCGCGCGGCCAGGGGCTCGAATGCTTCTATGTGACCCGGCGCGGGTTCCGCGACAATCTGATCCAGTACATTCCGACCGCGGCGCGGCTTGAGACGCTGATCGAGGCGCACGCCCGGTTCGTCAAGGCGCGGCGGCTGCCGAACAACGGCCGCGGCATCCTCGAACATTGCGTCGTGACGCCGGGCTTCCCGATCGAGTTCGATTGAGGTCCTTTGAGAATTGCCCCCGCGGCCGGGCTTGACCCGGCCATCCACGAATAAGTTGAAGCTATTCGTAGACCCCCGGATCAAGTCCGGGGGAGGCGAAGCAAGGATGCGTTGGGAACCCCTTACTCCACCAGCTCGGGTTCTTGCGGCTCGGTCGAGCCGGTGGTGGGAGCTTCGGGCGCCGGGCGTTCGAGGAACGAGAAGGCGAGCTTGTCCTCGGTCTCGTCCTTGCGCACGCGGACGATGCCGCCTTTCGCCAGATGGCCGAACAGCAGCTCTTCGGCGAGCGGCTTCTTGATGTGCTCCTGGATGATCCGCGCCAACGGTCGCGCGCCGAACAGCGGGTCGTAGCCCTTTTCGGCGAGCCAGGCGCGGGCGCTCGCCTCAAGCTCGATGGTGACGTTGCGGTCGGCGAGCTGTTCTTCCAATTGGAGGATGAACTTGCCGACGACGCGGCCGATCGTCTCCGGCGCCAGCGGCGCGAACGAGATAACCGCGTCCAGCCGGTTGCGGAATTCCGGCGTGAATATGCGGTTGATCGCCTCCTCGTCATGGCCGGTGCGGATGCCGCTGCCGAAGCCGATCGCCTGCTTGGCGAGCTCGGCGGCGCCGGCATTGGTGGTCATGATCAGGATGACGTTGCGGAAATCGACGATCTTGCCGTTGTGGTCGGTGAGTTTCCCGTAATCCATGACCTGCAAGAGGATGTTGAACAGGTCGGGATGCGCCTTTTCGATCTCGTCGAGCAGCAGCACCGAGTGCGGGTGTTGGTCGATCGCGTCGGTGAGGAGCCCGCCCTGGTCGAACCCGACATAGCCCGGCGGCGCGCCGATGAGCCGCGAGACGGTGTGCCGCTCCATGTATTCCGACATGTCGAAGCGGGTGATTTCGATGCCGAGCGTGCGGGCGAGCTGGCGCGCACGATGGGGATCGAGATCACTCGCTTCGATATGTCGGAATACATGGAGCGGCATACGGTATCGCGGCTGCTCGGCGCGCCGCCGGGCTATGTCGGATTTGACCAGGGTGGCCTGTTGACCGATGCGATCAACCAGCATCCGCACAGCGTCCTGCTGCTCGACGGGATCGAAAAAGCGCATCCCGACCTGTTCAACATCCTCTTGCAGGTCATGGATTACGGGAAGCTGACCGACCACAACGGCAAGATCGTCGATTTCCGCAACGTCATCCTGATCATGACCACCAATGCCGGC
>JASHUW010000545.1 GCA_030039815.1 Alphaproteobacteria bacterium | reverse complement strand
TGGCGGCCGAGCCGGCCGACAAGATCCTGCCGCTGCTCGACCGCTGGGCCGAGATCATCACGAAGCTTTAGGCTGGGCTGGTCCGCGACGAAACAAACTTGGCGCGCCGCCCGTTATCGGCCACATAAGGGGCTGACGAGCGGAGCGGATAGATGACTGCGGTCGAGGCGGAAGCGAGAGAGGCCGGGCGCGATTTTATTCGCGACATCGTCCAGGCCGATATCGATGCCGGCCGCGTGGTGTGGCCGGTGACGCGCTTTCCACCGGAGCCGAACGGCTATCTCCATATTGGGCACGCCAAGTCGATCGCGCTCAATTTTGGCGTCGCCGAGGAGTTCGGCGGCCGCTGTCACCTGCGCTTCGACGACACCAATCCCACCAAGGAAGAGCAGGAATACATCGACGCGATCGAAGCCGACCTCAAATGGCTGGGCTTCGACTGGGGCAAGCACCTCTATCACGCGTCGGATTATTTCGATCAGCTTTATCACTGGGCCGAGCATCTGATTCGCCACCGGCTCGCCTATGTCGACGACCAGTCGCCCGAGGAGATGCGCGCCAGCCGCGGCACGCTGACCGAGCCGGGGCGCGACAGCCCCTTTCGCGAGCGCGGCGTCAAGGAGAACCTCGACCTGTTCCGCCGCATGAAGGCCGGCGAGTTCCCCAACGGCGCACGCGTGCTGCGGGCAAAGATCGACATGGCCTCGCCGAACATGAACCTGCGCGATCCCGCGCTCTACCGCATCCTGCACGCGACGCACCCGCGCACCGGCGACAAATGGTGCATCTACCCGACCTACGATTTCGCGCACGGCCAGTCGGATGCGATCGAGGGGATCACCCATTCCATCTGCACGCTCGAATTCGAGGACCATCGGCCGCTCTACGACTGGCTGATCGAGCATTTACCGGTGCCGTCGCGGCCGCGGCAGTACGAGTTCGCGCGGCTGAATTTGACCTACACGGTCATGTCGAAGCGCTTCCTGAAGAACCTCGTCGACGAGGGCCGCGTCGCCGGCTGGGACGATCCGCGCATGCCGACGATCTCCGGCCTCCGGCGGCGCGGCGTGCCGGCGGCGGCGATCCGCAACTTCGCCAAGAGCGTCGGCGTCGCGCGCGCCAACAGCGTCGTCGATGTCGGCATGTTCGAGCATGCGGTGCGCGACGAGCTGAACCGCATCGCGGTACGGCGGATGGCCGTGCTGCGGCCGTTGAAACTGGTGATCGAGAACTACCCGGAAGCGCAGAGCGAGGAGCTCGACGCGGTCAACCACCCCGACGATCCCGACGCCGGCACGCGGAAACTCCCGTTCGGGCGCGAGCTCTACATCGAGCGCGATGACTTCATGGAAGACCCGCCCAAGAATTTCTTCCGTCTGGCGCCGGGACGCGAGGTGCGGCTGCGCTATGCCTATTTCGTCACCTGTCGCGAGGCGGTGAAGAATGCCGCCGGCGAGGTGACGGAACTGCGCTGCACCTACGATCCCTTGACCAAGGGCGGCGACGCGCCGGATGGGCGCAAGGTGCGCGGCACGATCCATTGGGTCTCGGTGGCGCATTCCGTACCGGCTGAGGTGCGGCTCTACAATCCGCTGTTCAGCCGGCCCGATCCCGGCGCCGGAGGCGATTTGATGGCCGACCTCAATCCGGACTCGCTGGAAGTGCTGACCGGTTGCCGGCTCGAACCGGCGCTGATCGCCGACAATGACGGCGCCGCGGTGCAGTTCGAGCGGCTCGGCTATTTCTGCCGCGATTCCGACAGCGCGCCGGGAAAGCCGGTGTTCAATCGCACGATCGGATTGCGCGACAGCTATGCCCGGAGGGCGGCCGGCGCTTGACGACGGCCGGGCCCTCCCTGCCGGTGGCAATAAGCCCAAGCGGGCGTATACTGGCCGACGAGCCCACACATGGTGCAACCCCCTGACGCGGAGATGCCGATCATGTCAGACGACAAGATGATGGCGCAGATGCACGGCAAGGGCGGCTTTATCGCCGCGCTCGACCAAAGCGGCGGCTCGACGCCGGGCGCGTTGCGCCTCTACGGCATCCCGGAGAGCGCCTATAGCGGCGATGACGAAATGTTCAGGCTCATGCACGAGATGCGCGTGCGCATCATGACCGCACCCGCCTTCACCGGCGACAAGGTGATCGGTGCGATCCTGTTCGAGCGGACGATGGACAGCGAGGCGCAGGGCAAGCAGGTCCCCGCCTTTTTATGGGAAGACCGCGGCGTCGTGCCGTTCCTGAAGGTCGACAAGGGGCTCGAGCCCGAGAAGGACGGCGTCCAGCTGATGCGGCCGATATCGGGGCTCGACGAGCTGCTGACCCGGGCGGGCAAACTGGGCATCTACGGCACCAAGGAGCGCTCGGTCATCAACCTGGCTTCGCAAACCGGCATCGCCGCGATCGTCGATCAGCAGTTCGAGTTGGGCAAGCAGATCTGCGGGCATGGGCTGGTGCCGATCCTCGAACCGGAAGTCTCGATCAAGAGCCCGGACAAGAAGGGCGCGGAAGCCATCCTGGTCTCCGAGATCATGAAGCATCTCGACGCCGACCCGAATGGCCCGCCGCTCATGCTGAAGGTGACGATCCCCGATGTGCCCGATCTTTACGCGCCGGTGATCAACCACAAGCGCATGGTGCGGGTCGTCGCGCTCAGCGGCGGCTACACGCGCGCCGATGCCTGCAAGCGCCTCGCCGCCAATCACGGGATGATCGCAAGCTTCTCGCGGGCCTTGGTGGAAGAGCTGCGGGTGTCGATGAGCGATGCCGAGTTCACCAAGGCGATCGCGACGTCGATCGACGAAATCTACCGGGCCTCGACCGTCAAGAACTGACCGGGCGCGACTGGGGCGACGCCCTTACGCCCAGCCGACGCAGTAAGGCTCGGGCTTCATGTCCGAGGGCGGCACCAGCGGCTCGTAAGGCGGCGGGAAGTGCTCTTTGAAGGTGAAGGCGTAAGGCGAGGCGCCGTGCGCCTGCAGATGAGCGAGCCGCGCCAGCGCCTCCTGCGGCGACGGGCGGTAGCCTGCCGGCACCCACCACAGCACCTGGTAGGCTTCGGTCGGCCGCTCGAACCACTCGCGCCGGCGCACCATGAACCCGGTATGCGCCGAGCGATAGACGAACTCGAACAAGGTCTCGATCGATTCCCAGACCGACATGTTGATGAGGAAATACGGGTCGGGGGTGGTGAGGATTTCGGTCGCGTTGCCGCTGTCGCCTTGCAGCCGCCAGACAAAGCCGGGCGACGCCTCGGCCAGCGCGTTGATGCGGTCGAGCGCGTTCATGAAATCGGCCAAAACCGGGCTGTCGGTGGGCGCGACGATGCGGCCGACATTCAATTGCGCCAGATGCCAGTCGGATTTCGCCATCCCGCTCCCCCTGACGGGTCATCGCAACAGAACATGCCTCAGCGCCGCGCGATCTGCTAGGCTTTCGGCAACGAGCGGGAATTCGAGGAGAGGATGCCGTGAACGATCTGATGACCCTGTCGCAGAAGGCCGACGCGCTCGAAGAAGAGATGGCGCGCGAGCTCGACTACATCGTCGTCAAGTCGCGCATCTACCAGCTCGCGGACGGCGACATGGGCCCGCCGACGAACCCGGCCGAGGCGCGCAAGAAAAACCCCAACGCTCGGGTGCTGATGGGCGACGATCCGCGCCTGCCGGCGATGCC
>JASHUW010000055.1 GCA_030039815.1 Alphaproteobacteria bacterium | reverse complement strand
CGATCTCGCCGGCCCGACCGCCCGAGACACGAATCGCCGTCACTTCGCAATTCTCGACGATGTCGACGCCGCGCGCATCGGCGGCGCGGGCAAAACCCCAGGCAACCGCGTCGTGCCGCGCCACCCCACCGCGCCGCTGCAAGGTGGCGCCGAGCATCGGGTAGCGCGCGTTTCGATCGATGCTGAGGATCGGGCAGAAATCCTTGACCTGCGCCGGCTCCAACCATTCGGCGTCGACCCCGTTGAGCCGGTTGGCGTTGACCCGCCGCACCCCCTCGCGCACATCGGCGAGCGTATGCGCGAGGTTCAACACCCCGCGCTGCGACAGCATCAAATTGAAGTTGAGCTCGTTCGACAGCCCCTCCCAGAGCTTCAGCGAATGCTCGTACAGTCTGGCGCTCTCATCCCACAGATAGTTGGATCGGATGATCGTCGTGTTGCGCCCGGTATTGCCGAGCCCGATCGCGCCTTTTTCCAGCACCGCGACATCGCGGATGCCGTGCTCCTTGGCCAGATAGTAGGCGGTGGCGAGGCCGTGCCCGCCGCCGCCGATGATCACGACATGGTAGCGCTGCTTCGGCGACGCCTTGCGCCAGAGCGGTCGCCAGCCGCGATGGCCGGTGAGTGCCTGGCGGGCGAGCGCCGAGAACGAATAGCGCTGCATCGGTGCTTAGCGTCCCGCGTTCTCCCTCTCCCCCCGATGGGCGGAGAGGGCGATCGGCGCCGTCTCGCCGTTCATGATAGAGGCCTCAAGGCTTCGGCGGCATCGGCAGGTTCAAGAGCCGCGCCGCATTGCCGCCAAGGATCGCGCGGCGCTCAGTATCGTCGAGGAAGGGCGCGGTTTCGATAAAACCCACGGGATCGATTTCGCCCATGTCCGCCGGGTAGTCAGTGCCGACCAGGATGTGATCGACGCCATACTCTTCGACGAGGAATTGCAGCTGGTGGTGGGTGTAGACCAGCGCGTCGAAATAGAGCCGCTTCAGGTAGACCGACGGCATGTGCTTGAGGCAGGTGCAGGTGTCGGGCCGCGCCGAGGCGGCATGATCGATGCGGCCCGGATAGGCCGGCAGATAGCCGCCGCCATGCGAAGCGACGAGCTTCAAGTTCGGGAAATCCTGGAGCACGCCGCCAAAGATCAGGTGATGCAGCGCCACCGTCGTATCGAGCGGGTTGCCGATTACATTGGCGAAATAATGGTCATGAAACCGCCGCGCCTCGGTAAAGCCGTCGGAGTGCATGAAGACCAGCATCCCCAGCTCCTCGCAGCGCCGGAAGATCGGCCGGAACCGCTCCGCCGACAAATCCTCCCCCGCGACATGGGTCATGATCTCGATGCCGTGGAACCCGTGATCCTTGTGGATGCGGTCGAGCTCCTTGACCGCCAGCTCCGGCGCCTGGAACGGTACCGTGCCGAGCCCGGTGAAGCGGTCGGGGTACTTGGCGCAAATCTCGGCGATGAAATCGTTGATCTCGCGCGCGGTTGCGAGGCCGAGATCGGGGTCGGCGCCGTAATAGGTCTGGCGCGGCGCCGGCGAGATCGCCTGAACGTCGATCCCCATCAGATCCATGTCGGCGATGCGCTGCTCGGGCGAGCGGCCCTGTTCCAGCGTGCGCACGCCGTTGGCGCGATTCTGCGCCCGGCTTTGCGGGCTCGCCTGGGTCTCGAGGTACCACTTCGAAACGGCCTCGTTGCCCTCGACCATCTCGGTCGCCTTGTCGCTGCGGACATGGCAGTGAATGTCGATCGTGTGCCAGCGGCCGCGCGGATGCGGCGGTCCCGGAAAGCGGCCGGGAATGCGGGCGCCGGGCGGCAGGCAGGTGAACAGCATCTTCAGGCTCCCTTATTGTTGGATTTGATCTTAGCCGGATTTTTTTGCGTTTGACCTCTCCCGTCGCGGCTCGCCATGCTTTGCGCAAAGCTTGCTTGCCCCAAGGAGGAAACCATGTCGGTCCGTCTCGTGATCTCGATCAACGCCGCGCCGGGCAAAGGCAACGAGCTCTTCAAGGCGATGCAGGCGCGCTGCGAGGTGTCGCGGAAGGATGCCGGATGCCTGCAGTTCGAGGTGTTTCAGAGCGCGGACAGCCCCGACCGGCTGGCATTGCTCGAACATTGGGAGTCGCAGGCGGCGCTCGATGCCCATGCCAAATTGCAAGCGCAGCGGCCGCCGCTGCCCGAGGGATTGCGGCTCGTTGCCGGCGAGCGCGAGGATTACACGTATAATCGGACGCGGTAGATCAGCCTGGGGAGGCTTACGATGAAACTCTCGTTCTTCGAAACCGGGCGCTATCAGACGCCGGTGCCGCTACCGGCGGAATGGCCGGCGGCGCCGGCCAACTATTCGCCCGAAGCCGGCGACAAGGCCTACCAGA
This sequence comes from Alphaproteobacteria bacterium, assembly GCA_030039815.1. GTDB lineage: Bacteria > Pseudomonadota > Alphaproteobacteria > ATCC43930 > CGMCC-115725 > DATARH01. The sequence goes on along the minus strand of JASHUW010000055.1, from coordinate 8,046 downwards.
CGATGATCGAGCGGCTGGAATATGTCGAATCGATCGGCTTCGACTGGGCGAGCCTGTCGGAGCACCACTATTCGCCGCGCATCCTCACCCCGTCGCCGATCGTCTCGGCTGCCTATGTCGCGGCCAAGGTCAAGAACCTCAAGATCGCGCTCCTCGGGCCGATCGTGCCGCAAGCGAACCCGATCCGCATCGCCGAGGAGCTGGCGATGGTCGACACCATGTCGCAGGGCCGGCTCGTCGTCGGCCTGTTGCGCGGCACGACCAACGAATATCTGAGCTTCGACCTCAACCCCGCCGAGGGCCGCGAGCGCACCGACGAGGGCATGGAGCTGATCCTCAAGGCGTGGACCGAGCCGCAGCCGTTCAGCTGGCAGGGCCGCTATTATCAGTACCGCACCGTTTCGGTCTGGCCGCGTCCGCTGCAGCAGCCGATGCCACCGACCTACGCGCTCGGCACCAGCAAGGAATCCTGCGACTTCGCGGCGCGCAACCGTCTCGGGCTCGGCGTCTCCTATGGCCCGTTCGAGGTCATGGCGAAATCGACCAACTATTACCGCCAGCAATGCCGCGAATACGGCTGGGAGCCCGGGCCGGACCACATCATCTACCGCGCCAACATGCTGCTCGCGGAAACCGACGACGAGGCGGACAAGCGGCTGAAGGCGCAACAGGGCGCGGCGCCCTTCCCGATGCGTCCGGCGCTGCGCGAGGCGATGATCGCGGTCGACAAGCGCAACATCGCCGGCGAGGCGCGTCAGGCCAATGTCAACGGCGTGCTGCCGGTGACCTTTGTCGGCGGACCCGACACCGTGGTCGAGCAGATCAGGCAGTGCCGCGAGGTCATGGGCGCCGGGGTGCTCGACCTGTCGCTGACCAGCCCCGGCTCGGGCGATCTCGGCGCGCTGATGGACGCCATCGAGCTGTTCGGCAAGACCGTGCTGCCGCGCGTCAAGGACATCTAGCCCTATGCAAATCGTCGATGCGCAAATCCACACCTGGGGCGTGGGCCTGCCGAGCAATGCCTCGCACTGGCAGGTGACGCATTTCACGCCCGAGGAAGCCGTCGCCCTGATGGATGAGGGCGGGGTCGACGCCGCGGTGATCCATCCGCCGGGCTGGGACCCGAACTCCACCGAGATGGCGTTCAAGGCGGTAGGGGATTACCCCGGCCGCTTCGCGATCATGGGGTCGCTGCCGCTCGACAAGCCGGAGTCGCGCGATCGCATCGCCGCCTGGCGCGGCCAGCCGGGGATGCTCGGCTTGCGCTACACGTTTCTCCACGACCCGGCGCGCCAGCGCCTCCACGACGGCGAATACGACTGGCTGTTCGCCGCCGCCGAGAAAGCCGGCGTGCCGATCGCGTGCCTGGCGACGGATTCGCTGCGCTATCTCGGCGTCGTCGCCGCGCGTCATCCCGGCTTGCGGCTGACGATCGACCATCTCGGCGGGCGGGGCGGGCTGACCACGCTGAAAGACCACGCGGCGATGACCCATATCCCCGATCTCGTGGCGCTGGCGAAGTACCCGAACATCGCGGTCAAGGCTACGGGCGCGCCGGGCTATTCGGCGGAGGCCTACCCCTACCCGATCATGCAGGGTTATCTGCGCCGGATTTACGACGCGTTCGGCCCGCACCGCATGTTCTGGGGCACCGATATCAGCAAGATGCCGTGCTCGTGGCGGCAATGCGTGACGATGTTCACCGAGGACGCACCGTGGCTCGCCGCCGCCGACAAAAAGCTGGTGATGGGCGCGGCGCTACGCGCTTGGTGGGGCTGGGACTAGGGTAAGCGTCCAACTCGCCCCGGCATAGGATCCCGGCTTTCGCCGGGATGACCTGGGCCGCGAATGCGGTTCAGGTCAATTGTAAATCCACTCCTTTTCGAAGCGGGCGGCGCATTCGCGCTCGCCCGGCATCTTGGTCCAGCCGGCCAGAAGGCGCGGCGTCGCCAGCAGCATGCGGTCCTTGAGGTGGGTGGTGTTGCGCCCGTATTCCTCGAAGGTCGAAACGGTGATCTTCTGGTTGTGCGGGTCGTCCTGGAAGCGTGAGGCACACAGCGACACGGTTTCCATATAGGGCCGGCGGTCGGCGCCCGATTTCAGGTAGGCATGCGCCACCGCGGTCGACTTCGCGCAGTCGAGCGACATGATCGCCTCGTCGAGCTCGCGGAGCAGCGTTTGCGGAGACTTGCCCGCGCCGTCATAGCCGGCGATCTCGCCCTCGATGACCGAGTTCTTGAGGTTGTTCTCCTGCGCCGAGTCATTAACGAAATTGGCCATCAGATAGAGAATGCGCGCCTTGTAGGCGCTCTTCGCCTTGCGCAACCAGTTGTTGGCGACGTTGCAATAGTCGAACGGGTGCTGGCCATTGGTGAACTGGCGGGCCACGGTGGTGCGCAGGATCAACTCGGCGGCGCCGAGCTGGATCGCGTCGCCGAGGCTCTGGATCGACCTGCCGTTCTTGAGGTGCGCGGTGATCAGCGCCCACACCTCGTCGCCGCTCGCCAGCATCAGCTGCTGGATCATGTCCTCGACCTCGGCCGGGGTGAGCGGCGTCTTGTTGCGTTCTTCAAGACCCTTGCCGGCATCCTCGAACTCCGCGGCGATCACCACGCAGGCGGCGTCGTAGAGCGAGTAATAGAGCGGGCCGACCGCCATGTCGGGCACGCCCATGTAGAACACGCCGTGCGACTTCTCCCAGCCGATGTAGTTGGCGAGGTCGGTCACGGCGCGGGCGCGGATCGCCTTGTGCCCGGTGTTGCGCGCCTTGCGGCCCTTGATGGTGTCCTGAATATCGATGAGGCCGAGAAACTCGATCGTTTCCTGCAGCTCGCGGCGCGCCTCGGGGTCTTGCGCGATGCCGAGGAAGAGGCCGTGCGCCCGTCGGGAATCGCCGGTCACTGTCGCGACCATGTAGGAATGCAGCCGTTCTTCGAGCGTGCCAGCCTCGACGATCGGCGCCGCGTCTTCGAGCCAGACGACCGGCCCGTATGACGGTGGCGGCACGGTGACGCCCTTCATCGTCGCGTAGCGGCCAGGGTATTTGTAGAGCAGCTGGTTCCAGATATCGAGCCCGGCGCCGATGTACCAGACGCTCTGCAACAGCGGCAGAAGCTTATATTTCTCGGGCAGATAGGGCATCAAATAGGTCGACGCGCGCAGACCGAGGAGGGTGTGGTCGTTGTTGGTGAGCGCGATGTTGCCGTCCTTGATGTTGATGTGGCACGGCACGTTGACAAACGGTGCTTCGGCCGCGGCGACGATCGACAGCGCGTCGCCGATCGATTGCCCGCTTTGCACCATCTTGAAGAAGATGTCGGTGGTCTTCGCCTGGTCGCGTTCGAGGATCGATTCGGTCAGCAGATTGAAGCTCTTGTCGGCGCTGATCTCGGCCCGGTTGAGCAGCATCGTCATCCTCCCTGCGCGGCTGCGCGAAGCCTAGCCCCGCATTGCCCCGCGCGTAAACCCGTGCCGCCCGGTGTGCCGCATGTGCCGGCTGCATGTCTGGCGGCAATGGGCGCATCCGTGTAGAACGGGTGCAATGATTGCGGGAGGCACCGTGGCCGAGTTTCGCGAAGCTTTTGTCGAGGCGGATGGGTTCCGTATCCGCTACCTGGCGGCGGGGGACGGACCACCGCTCGTGCATCTGCATGGCGCCGGCGGCCTGCGGATCAGCCCGGCGCATGAGTTGCTCGCCCGGCGATATCGGGTGATCGCGTTCGAGATGCCGGGGTTCGGCGCCTCGGCCGAGAACACGCGCACCAAGGACCAGGCCGAGCTGGCGCGGACCATGGCCGCCGCCGCCGGCGCGCTGGGTCTCGACCGCTTCAACCTGTGGGGCACATCGTTCGGTGGTAAGACTGCGCTGTGGCTGGCGGCGCAAGCCCCCGAGCTGCTGACGGCGCTGGTGCTGGAGTCGCCGGCGGCGATCCGGTCGCCGGGCGGGCGGCCGCCCTCGGGTACGCCGGAAGAGATCGCGCGGGCGCTGTTCGCCCATCCCGAACGGGTCGCACCGCTGCCGCCGCAAGACCCGGCGATCGTCGCGCAGACCGGACGGCTCGTCGCGCGGCTACGCGGCCCCGAGCGCGACCCCGACCTCGAGGCACGCTTCCCCAAGATCGCCACTCCCACCTTGGTGCTGTTCGGCACGCTCGACCGGGTGACGCCGCCCGAGCTCGGCCGCCATTACAAGGCGGCGCTGCCCAATTGCAACCTCGTGCTGGTCTACGACGCCGCGCACGCGATCGGCACCGACCGGCCGGAAGCGTTCTGCGAGGTCGTCACCGATTTTCTCGAACGTCACGAGGCGTTCATCATCAGCCGCCACGAGACGCTGATAAACCCGTAGGGTCTCGATCCGGATCGAAGCACCAACTCTGAGCTATATTGGCGGGAGTGTGGGGTCAGGGCCGGTCCCCCACGCCCCCATCGGACCGTGGCCGAACGTTACCGCGGCAGTCCGCTGTCCTTGGTCTCGCGGCCCAGGAGCACGGCGATGATGCTGAACAGAGCGAGGAAGCAGAAGTATCCGGCGACCTTGTTGAAACTGCCGAACGTGCTGACCAGCAGCCCGGCCACCAACGGCCCGAAGCTGGTGATGATGCGGGCGCTGCCGGTGGTGAATCCGACGGCCGTCGCCCGCACCTGAGTCGGGAACAATTCGGGCAGATAGACCGCGAAGCCCGAGAACGTGCCGAACACGAAGAAGCCGAAAATCGGCAGGATGATCGGGTACCAGGGCTGATAGGCCGACAGGTACAGATAGAGGACGCCGCCCGCGGCCATCGTGCCGATGCTGTAGAGGGCGATCGTCGCGCGGCGGCCGAGCAGGTCGGCGATAAAGCCGAAAACGATATAGCCGGCGATCCCGCCCAGGCTCCAGATCATGATGCCGTGGCTGACGAACGGCACCGCGTCAGCCCCGCTGATGCCGCTCTTCTGCACCATCAGCGACAGGATCGTCGGCAGCCAGATATTCGTCGTCCAGATCGCCAGCAGCGAGCCCAAGCCGAACAGCATGCCGACAATCGTGCTGCGCAGGTTCTCAGCGGTGAACAATTGCAGCGGCACGAACTGCATGAACTTGTGGTCGTCATGCGCGATCTGCTGGCCCGAGTTCACCGCGACGCGCCGTTGCCGCACGGCATTGAAATGATCGGGCTCCATCACCCGGCGGCGCACCAGCATGAGGATCAGCGCCGGCGCGACCCCGAGGAAGAACACATAACGCCAGCCATAGCCTCCGACGAGGCCGTATGCCCAGGCGCCGATGAAGGTACCGAGCGCGCCGCCGGTCATCATCACCGCGGCGATCTTGGCGCGGTGCGTCTCGCCTAGCGTTTCGGCGAGCAACGGGATGCCGACCATGAGCTCGGCGCCGGTTCCCAGCCCAGCGATAAAGCGATAGATCGCGAAATCCCACACTCCGTGCGACAGGCCCTGTAGCGCGGTAAACACGCTGTAGAGCGCGATCGAAAAGACCAGGGCGCGCACCCGGCCGATATAGTCGGCGATGATGCCGAAGAAAAATCCGCCGAAGGCCCAGCCGAGCAACCCGGTCATCGCCAACAGGCCGCCGGTCTTGCCGAGGAGCGCCAACTGCCCGGGATCCAGTGCCGCGGTCGTCGGGAAGCCGAGGAGCTCGGTCAGCGCCGGTTTCAGCACCAGCGAGAACAGCCCGAAATCGGCCGCGTCGAGCGTCCAGCCAAGCCAAACCACGAGAAAAACGAGCCACTGGTAGCGGGTGACCGCCCGAAATCCGGTCGCCTGTACGACTGCGCTGCTGTCCGCCATCCCTGTTCCTCCCCGAACCTCAAGGGCCCAGTCATTTCGCTGCCGCAAAATAGGCAGCTTTTTTCTCTGGTTTCGACTTGGTGATGCCAAGGCGACGCCATGATCACCGGAAATTTTCATCTACTATACGAAGAAATGGCCGGTCAAGCGGCCGCGCTGCGGCAATACACCGCTTGTTAACCATGTTCGGATAAATTTGACCGGCATTCGGAATGCCAGGGGGGTCGCCATGCCGCAGAGCTATTTCACGATGTGGTGCATGCTGATCCTGCTGGCATTGGGTGCTGTTGCCGGACCGCTCATTCATGGAAATTTGCTGGGCTCGATCCGCGCCGCCTATCCCTCCGACGGGGCGAAGAGCGCCGCGCTGCGCCGTTGCGCCGAAATGGACCGCGATTTCTCGCGCTTTTCCGAGCACGATCGCGATATCTGCTACCGCGCGCTACGCCTCAACGCCCAAACCGCGGCAAGCAACAGCGACCGGTAGACCAGCGATGCGTGCCGCGTATCATTTTGTGAAAAATTGTAACCGTCCGCCGCCTGATTGGTCGGTCGCTGCCTTGGGCGCCACCATTTGCGCCATCTTGTCGTAAGCGATCATGCTCGCGAGGTCGCGATACGGCCGATTGCCGAGAGTAGCGGCCTTGGCCGGATCATGGGCGACGACACATTTCATGATATAAAATGGCGCGGGTTCGGCCATAATCGACACCACGAAACGAACGGCCGATACTCAGCCAGACGTCGAAAGTCCCCGTAGCTCAGCCGGATAGAGCATCGGTTTCCTAAACCGGGGGTCACAGGTTCGAGTCCTGTCGGGGACGCCAGCTTTTCCGCCGCTCTTTCGGCAGATCAGCGAGATAGGCGCCTAGCGCCGTCTCGCCATGCCCGCCGCTCGGCAGCGCCCTTAATCGAACCGGGCCCTATGACGGTGAGTGCGCACGGCGGAAATTGCCCCGTTTGCGACATTCGGTCGACGCCAGTTTGCCGATGCTCTCATGGACTTCTGCGCGCTGCCGTCCGGGCGTACGATGCTTCTAGAAGCATATCGTAACAGCGCGACGAACCAGTTTGTTCCGGGGGTGGTATGGAGTTCTGGCCTGAACCGCAGATGGCGTCGATTCATAAAATGCTCAACCCGCGCTCCATCGCGATCGTGGGCGCGACGCCGCGGATGCAGTATGGCGGGCGGTTTCTCGCCGCGGCGCTGAAGGCCAAGGACCGGGTGCGGGTCTATGCCGTCAATCCGCGTTACGACGAGATCATGGGGGAAAAGTCCTACCCGAGCGTGACGGACCTGCCGGAGGCCCCCGATGTGGTAGCCGTCGTGGTGCCCTACGACCAGGTGCTCGATGTCCTCCACGAGAGCCACCGCAAGGGGGCGGGATCGGCGATCGTGATCTCGGCCGGTTTCGCCGAGCGCGGCGTCGACGACCGGCGTGATCTGCAGGGGGAACTGGGTGAATTTGCCCGCGCCTCGGGCATGCGCATCAGCGGCCCCAACTGCCTGGGGCTGGCGAATGTCAAAGACGACATCTGGGCCACCGCCTCCTCGCGCGGGGCCTCCGGCCTTACGGGATCGATCGGCCTCGTCTGCCAAAGCGGCGCGACGGCGTTCGGGCCATTCCTCGTGCGCGCGGTCGAGAACGGCATCGGCTTCAGCTACATCATCTCGACCGGGAACGAGGCCGACCTCGACTTCACCGATTTCGCCCGCTACCTGCTCGACGACCCCGATACGCGGGTCATCGCTGGTTTTGTCGAAGGGTTCAAGCGGGCCGACAAGTTTCTTGAAGTGGCAAAGCTCGCCGCGGAACGCGGCAAGCCGATCGTCCTCATCAAGATCGGCCGTTCGGAACTGGGCGCGAGGGCCGCGCGCTCGCATACCGCGGCGCTGACCGGCGCGGATGCCCGGTACGATGCGATCTTCGCCCAATACGGGGTGATCCGGGTGCAGGATTACGACGAACTCATCGAGGTCGCGCACCTCCTCGCGCACACCCCCAAGCCCGCTGTGCCCGGCATCGCGGTGGTGTCCCATTCGGGCGGCATCAGTTCGCTCACCGCCGACATGTGCGGCCAGGCCGGTCTCGACCTGCCGACCCTGGGCGACGCGGCACGCGACGGTATCAACGGCATTCTGAAGGGCTTCGGCTGGGCGGCCAACCCCGCCGATGTGACCGGCTTCGCCAACAGCGAGTCGTTCCCGCAGATCATGGAGCACATGATCGCTGACCCCCGGATGGGGACGCT
>JASHUW010000544.1 GCA_030039815.1 Alphaproteobacteria bacterium | reverse complement strand
TCGCCCGGGCCTCGCGGCCGCACAGTTTGACGAGGATCGCCCCGGCGTCGGGGTCGCCGCGCGCCGTCACCGCGACCGCGATCGCGGCAAGATCGCAGCGCCGGATCAGCGCCTTCACCTGGATCGACGATTTGAGCCGCGCTTCCACGCTGTGCGTCAGATCCGCGACAGCGATTCCGTGCCGCCGACCCCGGCGTCGCGGTAGACCGCGAGTACGTCGTTGCCGTCGAGCATCAGGTAGGTCGTGCCGCCTTGGTCGCAGGTAACGTCGGCGACCGGGTACTCGGGCTTGGTCAAGAGCCGTTTGAGCTTGCTTTGCAAATCGGGCTGCGCGGGGAACGATTTCTGCAGGTCCGCGGTCTCCATGCGGCCGTATTGAAGCTTGTAGGAGCCGTTGCACGCCGCCGGCCCCATCGTCGTAGCCTCGCCGTTGTCGGGGGTCAGCACGATCGCGTCGGCGCGGAAGGTTACCTTGTTGCGATCCGCGTCTTCCCAATTGCCGATCAGCGGGCTGGCGGGCCCCTGGTTCTGAAGCAGGAAGCTGCACGACGCGCACAGCAGCGTCCCCAGTACCGCGAGGCGCCGCAGCCCGGCTCTGATCTCGCTCGCATCCATGCCGGCGAGTGTAGGTGCGGGCATCCGATTGTCACGCGAAAAGGGCGGTCGGCGGTTGCCCGCGTTCATTCGCCGTGCTGGGATTGCGCGAGCTGGGGAGGAAAGCCCATGGGCCTGTTCGAGCGGATCGGGATCGATGTCGGCCGCAAGCTGGTGCTGGAGGACGCGGTCGAATGGGCGGCCGAGCATCGCGTGCGCTATATCGACATCCAGCTCGACACCGGCGACAACGCGCTCGGCACGATCAGCGGCATACGCGGCTCACGCGTCCGCGATCTTTGCGCCAAGCACGGTGTGGCGATCGGTCTGCACACCGCCTCGGCGGTCAACGTCGCCGAGTACGCGCCCTATGTCGGCGACGCGGTCGAGGCCTATCTCAAGGCCTATGTCGACGCCGCGGTGCGGCTCGGCGCCAAATGGATCGTCATGCATGCCGGCTTTCATTTCACTTCGGACAAAGACGAGCGCATGAAGGCCGGGCGCGATCGGCTGAAGCGCGTCATCGTCCATGCCGAGAACAAGGGCGCGCTGATTTTGCTCGAAAATCTCAACAAGGAACCGGACGACGCCGAGGTTCATTACTTGGCGCATACGGTCGAGGAGTGGCGCTATTACTTCGCCGCGATCCAGTCGCCGTCATTCGCGCTGTCGTTCACCGCCAACCACGCGCATCTCGTGCCCGAAGGGATCGACGGCTTTCTCGACGCGATCGATTTGTCGCGCATCGGCGAGGTGCGGCTCGCCGACTGCTTCCGCAACGGCTTCGAGGCGCATCTGAGGCCGGGTGAGGGCAATCTCGACTTCGGCGCGCTTTTCGCCCGCCTTGAACGCGCCGGCTTCAAGGGCCACTACACCAACGCTTTCGGCTCGCTCGACGACATGCTCGCCGGCCGCTACGAGCTCCTGCGCCTCGCCGCCGCGGCAGGCGTGAAGGTGGATTAGCGCTGTAAAGCGTTGGGGCCCTCGTCGGAGGGGTCAACCCTTTGGCGCCACGTCGAGCCGCACGGCAATCCCTTCGAGCCCGGGTTTCGGCGCCGGATAACGGGCGAGAACCAGCGGATCGTGCCCCGGCACGACATGTTGCAGCGAGGTCGCGAGCCGCCGCACGGTGGCGAATCCCTCGAGCATGTCGCCGACATTGTAGACCGTCGGATAGGCGCGCATCTGTTCGAAATTGGCGTAGAAATGCGACGCGTCGGCGGCGAGCACGACCCAGCCGCGCGCGGTCTTGACGCGCACCACCTGCAGCCCCGCGGTGTGGCCGCCGACATGGTGCACGGTGATGCCGGGCGCCAGTTCGTCGGCGCCGTCATGGAACTGCACGCGCCCGCGGAACAGCCGGCCGATCATCGCCGTGACGTCCTCTTCCTCGAACGAGCGGCGCAGCTGCGGGTGGCACATGCAGCGCCCGGTGCAGAACGCCATCTCGCGATCCTGCAGATGATAGGTCGCGTTGGGGAACAGCGCGTTGTTGCCGGTATGGTCGTAATGCATGTGGCTGATGATCACGTCTTGGACCCCGTCGGGGTCGATCCCGATCATCTTCAGGCCCTCGCCGGGCGGGGTGAGGAATTCGCGCCCGCGCTTCTTGGCCATCGCCGCGTCGAAGCCGGTGTCGAGGACGAAGCTGCGGCTTTCGCCGACAATCGCCCAGACGAAATAGTCGAGCGGCATCGGCGCGTTGTCGTGCGGGTCGCCCTGCAGGAAGTTCTCGTGCGCGCGCCGGTCGTGGTGCGCGTATTTGACCGCATAGATCTCATACGTGTCTGACGCCATCTCAATTTCTCCCGTCGTCGCTAATCCTGCGCCATCATCCGGGCAGCCGCCGGCAGGGTGAGGAAATGCGGCGTATGGATCGCCGCGAAGGCGAGAAGGCGGTTCATCAGCCCGGCGACGGTGACCCGCT
>JASHUW010000543.1 GCA_030039815.1 Alphaproteobacteria bacterium | reverse complement strand
GGCGGCGCCCGGGGTCGAGCTGGCGACCGGGGCCGGCGCGGTGATGACGGCAGCGGTCTCTCCGTGCTTGACCCCCGCGTGATAGGCAAACCAGAGCCCGCCGGCGAACGCCGCCGTCACCCCGACGACCAGCAGCGCGCCGGGCAGCAGCCGACGCGGCGCGTAATACTCGTCGCCGTCGCCCGGCGCCGGCTCCTCGGCATAGTCGAGCCGCTCTTCCGGATCGACATGCCCGAATTGGTGATAGGACATGCTTACATCTCCTCCGCCGGCGTCACCCCAAAGACGGCCAGCCCCGACGCGACCACGGTCGCCACCCCACGTACCAGTGCGAGGCGGGCCCGGGTCAAGTCGGGATCCCCCGAAATGATGAAGCGCAGCCGCGCCTCGTCCCTGCCCTTCGTCCACAACAGATGGAATTGCGCCGCGACCTCCTGCAGGTAGAACGCCAGGCGGTGCGGCTCATGCGCCTCGGCGGCGCTTTCGACCATGCGCGGCCAACCCGCGAGCAGACGGATCAGCGCCAGTTCGGCCGGATCGGACAGCAGCGCCAGATCGGCCCCGGCGAGCGCCGCGTCGGTCAGTGTTTCAGGCACGAATTCCTCGGCCGCGTGCCGCATCACCGACGCCGCGCGGGCATGGGCGTACTGCACGTAGAAGACCGGATTGTCTTTCGACTGCTCGGTGACCTTGGCGAAGTCGAAATCGAGCGTCTGGTCGTTGCGCCGCGTCAGCATGATGAAGCGGAAGACATCCTTGCCGACCTCGTCCACCACCTCGCGCAAGGTGACAAAGGTGCCGGCCCGTTTCGACATGCGCACCGGCTCGCCGTTGTCGAACAGCGAGACCAGCTGGCAGAGCTTGACGTCGAGCGTCGCTTTGCCCTCCGTCAACGCCTTGACCGCCGCCTGCATGCGTTTGATGTGGCCGCCGTGATCGGCTCCCCAGACATCGATCATCGTCGTGAAACCGCGCACGAATTTGTCACGGTGGTAGGCGATGTCGGTGGCGAAATAAGTCAGCGAGCCGTCAGAGCGTTTGACCGGCCGGTCGGTATCGTCGCCGAACCGCGTCGCGCGAAACAGGGTCAGGGGTTGCGGCTCCCAATCCTCGGGCGGCGGCTTGCCCTTGGGCGGCTCAAGGGTGCCGGTGTAGATCAGCCCGGCGCGTGAAAGGAAATCGAGACACTCCTCGACCGCACCCGTCTCGACGAGCCCTCGTTCGGAGACGAAGGCATCGAATTCAATGCCGAGGGGCGCGAGATCGTCGCGGATCAGCGCCATCATTTCGGCGACCGCGAATTCGCGCAGCGGCCCGAGCCAGACACTCTCCGCCTTGCCCAGCCAGCGCTCGCCGTCGCGCTTGAACAAGCGGCGCGCGGTTTCCTTCAAATATTCGCCAGGATAGAACCCTTCCGGTTCGACCTGGGCTGATTGCGATACCAGCGAGCTGTGGAGCAGGGCGCTCTCCGGCTGGGCCGCGACCTCTTCGCAGTAGCGGAAATAGACCGAGCGAGCGAGCGCGTCGACCTGGGCGCCGGCATCGTTGACGTAGTACTCGCGGTGGACCGCAAACCCTGCCTTTTCCAAGAGTGCGGCCAACGCGTCGCCGACCACGGCGATACGGCCATGACCGACATGAATCGGCCCGGTCGGGTTGGTCGAGAGAAACTCGACATTGACCCGCCGGCCGCCGCCGATCTCGCTGTCGCCATAGGCCGTGCCGGTTTTGAGGATCGCGCGCAGCTGCGCGTGCCAGATCTCCGGCGCGAGGCGGACATTGATGAAGCCCGGCCGCGCCACCTCGGCGGTGAAGCCGGCGCCGCGGTAATCGGCCGTCGCCAGCTCGCGGCCGATCAGCGCCGTGGCGATTTTCTCGGCCAATTGCAGCGGGTTCTGCCGCACCTGTCCGGCCAGCACCATCGCCGCGTTGGTCGATAGATCGCCATGCGCAGGATCGCGCGGCGGCTCGACCGCGACGCGCGCGACATCGAGCCCCGCCGGAAGCGAGCCTGCCACCGCGAGGTCGTTTAACGCCGACAGAACGAGACGGCGAAAATCGCCGAAAATGTCACCCATCGAAAATGTCGCTATACGGCCGCGTAGGTATCGAACAAGCGGCGGTGCTCGTCGAGGGCAAATCGGTCGGTCATGCCGGCGAGGTAGTCGGCGACGGTACGCGCCCGTTCGCCGGGCCCGCCCGAGGCCGCCACGCGCCATTCGCTCGGCAGGCATTCCGGCTCGGCAAGGAACAGCTGGAACAGCTCGCGCACCACCCGGCGCGCCTTGTGACTCATGCGGTTAACCCGATAGTGGCGGTACATCCGCTCGTGGAGAAAACGCTTCAACGCGCGATCATTATCCTGCATCGCGGCGGAAAACGCCGCGACCGGACGCCCCAGCGCGCGCACGTCATCGGCCGATTTGCAGTGGTCGTCATGGAGCCGCGCGCGGGTCTCGGCGACCATGTCGCGCACCATCCGGTCGATCATCCGGCGAATCGATTCGTGGATGAGCCGCGCCTCGTCGAGCCCCGGATAACGCTGCGCGACATCGTGAAACACCGGGCCCACCAGGGGCACGTCGGCGAGGTCGGCGATCGCGAACAGCCCGGCGCGCAGCCCGTCGTCGATGTCGTGGTTGTTGTAGGCGATGTCGTCGGCCAGCGATGCGACCTGCGCCTCCGGCCCGGCATAGCTGTCGAGCCGCAGATCGTGGCGCTCGTTATATTCGGCGATCGACCGCGACAGCGGCGGGGCGAGCGGCCCGTTATGCTTGACGGTGCCTTCCAGCGACTCCCAGGTGAGGTTGAGCCCGTCGAACTCGGCATACCCGCGCTCGAGCTTGGTCAAGATCCGCAACGTCTGGTCGTTGTGCGAGAAGCCGCCGTAATCGGCCATCTCGGTGTTGAGCGCCTCCTCGCCGGCATGGCCGAACGGCGTGTGGCCGAGATCGTGGGCCAGCGCCAACGCCTCGGCCAAATCCTCGTCAAGACCGAGCGCGCGGCCGATCGAGCGCGCGATCTGCGCGACTTCGAGGCTGTGCGTGAGCCGCGTCCGGTAATGGTCGCCCTCGTGGTAGACGAAGACCTGCGTCTTGTGCTTGAGGCGACGAAACGCGGTCGAATGGATGATGCGGTCGCGGTCGCGCTGAAACGGCGAGCGCATCTCGTGCTCCGGCTCGGGATGGAGCCGCCCGCGGCTCTCCTCCGGCCGCGAGGCATAGGGCGCCCGCGTCTGCGCCCAGTTCATCGGTTCATCCTTGCTCGCCAATCCCTTGACACGCGATCGGCTCCCGACAAGATTAGCTAGCCTAGCTAAAGGTGGTCGCGATGACCGAAACCGTCAACATGCATCAAGCCAAGAGTACCTTATCACGGCTTGTCGAGCGCGCTCTGGCGGGCGAAGACGTAATCATCGCGCGCAACGGCGAACCGTTGGTGCGCCTTGTCCCGGTGGCGAAGGAGCGCAAGCCGCGCGTGCCGGGCCGCTTGAAAGGCAAGGTGTGGATGGCTCCCGATTTTGACGAGATGAGCGAGGAGGAATTGCGCGATTGGGAAGGGCGGTGACCGATGCGCCTGCTGCTCGACACGCACGCCTTCATCTGGTGGGTCAGTGAGGCTTCCGGTTTAGGACGGCAAGCCCGGGCCGCAATCCAGGACGCGACAAACGAAGTCCTCCTGAGTATCGCCTCCCTTTGGGAGGCGACGATAAAACGGGCGAACGGCAAGTTGGATTTTCCAATCGACTTCGAAACCGCAATCAGCGATGAGGGTTTTCGCATTCTGCCCATCACCTACCAGCACCTGGACACGCTGAAGACGCTTCCTCGGCTGCATCGGGATCCGTTCGATCGCATGATCGTCGCGCAAGCCATAACCGACGATCTTACGCTGGCGACACGTGATGGGCGGCTCGGGGCCTACGGCGTGGCGACACTTTGGTAGTCCGTCACTCCCGTCCCTTGAACGGCAATTCGAGCTTGCCGGCGGCCCTGTCGCTCGGCCACACCGCGACGTAGCTTTTGCCCTGGAGCTGGGTGAGGTTGGTCGCCGCGAGCGCGTTCTGGCCGGTCGCGTCGAATTTCACGCCGTCATAGCCGACGACCAGCTGGTCAGGTTTGAAATCGGTCGCCTGCAGCGCCTTCTGGATCGCCGCCGAGTCGGTCGAGCCGGCGCGGTCGATCGCGTCGGCGAGCACGAAAAACCCCTGCATGATCCGCGCGCTGCGGTCGTCGAGCCCGTGGCCGGCTTTCGCGTCGTAGAGCCGGTCGATCAGCGCCGTCGCGCTCCCGGCTTTGCCCGTGCCCCACACGCTGCGGTCGACCAGTCCCTGCGCCAGGTTGCCGACCGAAGTCACAAAGTCGGGATCGGAGAAGCCGGCGTCGTCACCGATCTCGACGGCCGCCTTGTAGCCGGCGTTCTGCATCGTCTTCACCAGCAGGACCGCGTCGGCGGCATGGCTTGCGAAGATCGCCGCATCGGGGTTCTTCGCCTTCAGTCCGGCAACCGTGGCCGACAGGTCGGTCGCGTTGGCGGGATAGGCGATTGTCGCGACTGCGAACCCGGCCGCGCTGAGCGCGCCGCTCAGCGTCGCCTCGGCGCTCCGGCCGAAAGCACTGTCCTCGAAGACCAGCGCCACCGTGCCGATCGTCATGCCTTGCGACCTGAGCGCGGCAAGGAATTGCGTAAAGGCCTT
>JASHUW010000542.1 GCA_030039815.1 Alphaproteobacteria bacterium | reverse complement strand
CATCCACCACACGACCTTGCAGATCGAATTGGGCGACAGCGCCGAACAGTGCGCGCTGACCCCGGAGCACGTGGTATGACGACGACCGCAAAATTGCCGCAATCGCATGGCACGCTGCGCATCCTGAACGACTGGGACCGGGGGAGCTGGCTGTAAATCCGCTGTTAAAACAGCCATAACAGCGAACGGGCGTTGTCCGCGGCCGCCCATCGCCATAACTTCGGATCAGGCGAATTTTCGGAGGATGAGATGAGCGAGAGGATTGCCCTGCGCGAAGTCGGGATGCGCGACGGCCTGCAGTCGATCGCCACGGTCATGCCGACCGAGACCAAGATCGCCTGGCTCGACGCCGAATACGCGGCGGGGGTGCGCTATGTCGAGGTGTCGTCCTTCGTGCCGCCCAAGCTCCTGCCCCAGCTCGCCGATGCCGAGGCGGTGATCGCCCACGCGATGACCCTCCGCGGTCTGCACGTCTCCGCGCTCATTCCCAATTCGCGCGGCGCCGAGCGCGGCATGGCGCTGGGCGTACCCGAGATGAACTACGTGCTGTCGGTGTCGAACGGCCACAATCTGTCGAATGTGCGCCGGCCGACCGAAGAGTCGATCGAAGATTTCCGCCGCGTCGTCGCGCTGTGCCATGCCGGCGGCAAACCGGCGAAGATCAATTGCGGGCTCGCCACGTCGTTCGGCTGCACCATCGAAGGCGATGTCGACGAGGACCGGGTGCGACGCATCGCCAATGAGGTCGCCGAGGCCGGCGCCGACGGCATCATCCTCGCCGACACGGTCGGCTACGGCCAGCCGGCGGCGATCGAGCGCGTGTTCCGCAAGGTCATCGCCGACGTCGCGCCGCTGCCGGTCGCGGCGCATTTCCACGACACGCGCGGGCTCGGCCTCGCCAATGTGCTCGCCGCCTACAACGCCGGCTGCCGCGAGTTCGATGCGTCATTGGGCGGGCTCGGCGGCTGCCCTTACGCGCCGGGCGCCACCGGCAACATCGTCATGGAGGACACGGTCTTCCTCTTCGAGTCGATGGGCTGCGATGTCGGCATCGATCTCGACCGGCTCGTCGCGGTGCGCAAGATCGTCGCCAAGGCGTTGCCCGAGGTGACGCTTTACGGCGCGATCGCCAAGGCCGGGCTGCCGCGCAACTTCCATCCGGTGGCGCAAGCCGCGGAGTAGCCGTGGCTTTGTCCGGGGATCTGCCGCGGCGCCTGCTGCTCGCCGCCGCGGTCGCGGCGAGCGCGGGCGGGTGCGCGGTCGCCTACAAGACGGATTTGCTGCGCAAGGACGTGCTGACCGACGCGCAGCAGGTCATCGCCGACACGAAGGTCAACCATGGCGAGATGACGATCGTAGGCTCGGTCGACCGCGCCGACACGACCTACGATCCCGGTCAGCCGATCACGCTTTCGGTCAAGACCAGCAAGGACGCCTACGTCGCGATCCTGCGCGTGCTCGCCGATGGCGATACGACGATCGTGTTCCCCAATCGCGGCCGCCGGAAGGCGGCGGTTCCCGCCGACACGGTGCTGCGGGTCCCGGCGCCGGACGACGCGGTCAGGATCGCGGCGGGCAAGCCGGGCGTCGAGCTCTACGAATTCATCGCCTCGACCACGGGGGACGCCTGGCCGTTCACGCGGGCGCCGGACAACGGCTCCGACTTCGCCGATCTCGGCATCACCACGCGCAACATCGCCAAGGATTTGCTCGGCGGGCTCAAGATCGGTCCGGGTCACGACACCGCCGCGAGCTATCTGACGGTACGCGTCACGGGGCGCGGCCTGTTCTAGGGCGCGCAGCTCAGGTCGGTGCCTTCGGTGAAAGCCTGGGCGTCGGAGGTGCCGGACGACAGGCAGAGCAGCGTCTGGCTCTGGCCGATCCCCGGCGAAGCGGCACTCGTCGAATTGTTGGTGGCCGGCGCGGTCGATGCGTTGTTCGTGGCGGCAACGGGCAAACCGCCGACGGTGGATGACCCGGCGGCGAAACCCGCTCCCGACGTCCCGGCGCCGGCCGACCGGCCGTTCGCCGACGCGGACCGTGAGGCGCTTGTCGGCACGGCAGCGGACGCCGTCGTCGCGCTCGAAGAGGTTGTCGTCGGGCTGGCGGCGGTCGCGCCGCTCGTCGCGCTGGTCGCGATATTGTCGATCGTCGCGCCGCGACCCGCGCTGCCGGCCGAAGCGCTGCCGCCGGACGAGCCGCCGCCGCTCCCACTGCTCGGCGGCGAGACGACGGTCACCGTCGGCGCGCTCGTCAGAGTCGCGCCCGAGGTGACGGTCGACGCTGCGCTCGACCCGGTGCCGGTCAAGGTCTGGCCCGACGTCACCTGGGAAGATTGCGACGCATCGCTCGGGGTCGAGGCGGATTGCGGCAGCGCCGGCAGCGTCACCGCGCCGCTGCGGACCTGGCCTTGCCCGGAGCTGCCGGGCGTCGGGCCGCCGACCGGCTCGCTCGCGTTGGGGTTCACCGTCTGCGCCACCGCTGGCGGTGACAGCACTAGCCCGGCGACGGCGAAGGCGGCGGCCAGTGCTCTCATGCCGCGGCAACACGAAGCCGGCGGGCGGGTTCCCGGCCGCTGGCTGCGGCGATGCGCCTCTGCTACCGTCGCGTCGCGACGAACCCGGGCATCGATGGTCATGACGACAACAGGATACGACAGCGCACCCTCGACCGTCCCCATCGTCACGGTCGCCGAAGGCCGCGCGACGATCCGGCTCAACCGGCCGCGCGAGCACAACCGGCTCGAACCTGGCGACCTCGCGATGCTGCGCGAGACCTTCACCCGCATCGACCGCGACCCGAGCGTGCGCGTGCTGGTGCTGACCGGGACCGGCAAGAGCTTTTCGTCGGGCTACCACATCGGCGCACTGCTTGAACGAAAGGCGGGGAAGCCCGAGCCGGGACAGGCCGACGACACGTTCGAAACGGTCGTGAACCGGCTGGAAGCGCTGCGCGTGCCGACCATCGCGGCGCTGCAAGGCAGCGTCTACGGCGGCGCCACCGATCTCGCGCTCGCCTGCGACTTTCGCATCGGCGTCAAAGGCATGCGCATGCTGATGCCGGCGGCACGGCTCGGCATCATCTACTACCCGTCGGGCATCGAGCGCTACGTCAACCGGCTCGGCGTCGCCGCGGCCAAGAAACTGTTCCTCACCGCCGAACCGATCGAGGCCGAGGAGATGCGCCGCATCGGCTATCTCGACGAGGTGGTGCCGGCGGACGAACTGGCGACGCGGGTCGATGCGCTCTGCGCGACCCTCGCCGCGAATGCGCCGCTGGCGCTCGCCGGGCTGAAGCGCGCGATCAACGAGACCGCGGCCGGCCGACTCGACCGCGAGGCGCTCGCCGCCGCGCGCGCCGGCTGCTCCGCCTCCGACGACCACGCCGAGGCTTTGAAGGCCTGGTCGGAGAAGCGCAAGCCGGCATTCAAAGGCCAGTAGACATCTCGGCGCGATCGCGCCACGCTCGGCGCGGCTTCGCCTCCCCGCCCAGGAGATTCCCGATGTACGAACAGGACGTCGTCGTCACCACCAAATACGGCCCGTGCCCGAGCTTTGTCGCCTGCCCCGATGGGCCCGGCCCGTTCCCCGGCATCATCTTCTACATGGATGCGCCCGGCATCCGCGAGGAGCTGCGCAACATGACGCGGCGCATCGCGCGGCACGGCTATTTTGCGATCCTGCCCGACATGTATTACCGGCTCGGCACGCTGCGCTTCGACGTGGCGCGGCGCGACGACGCGCAGGCGCAGGTCTTCCTCGCCGCGATGCGCAGCCTCACCAACGCGATGGTGATGGACGACACCGCCGGCCTCCTCGGCTTCCTCGACGCGCAGGACAAATGCAAGCCGGGCCCGGTCGGCTGTGTCGGGTATTGCATGAGCGGCCAACACATCACCAACGCCGCGGCGTTCTTCCCGCACCGCATCAAGGCCGCGGCCTCGCTCTACGGCGTCGGCATCATCACCGACAAGGAGGATTCGCCCCACCACTTCCTCGATCGGATCAAGGGCGAGCTCTACTATGCCTTCGCAGAGACCGACCGCAGCGTGCCGCCCAACATCCCCGGCGACCTCGACAAGCTGTTGTCGAAGACCAACGTCAAATACGAGATCAAGACCTTCCCCGGCACCGAGCACGGCTTCGCCTTCGCCGAGCGCGCGGTCTACAACACGCTGGCGGCTGAGGAGACCTGGGAAAAGATGTTCGCGATGTGGGATCGCTGCCTGAAGAAGGGCTGAGTCGGCCCTGTTAACCCCTCACCCAGCCCGTCGCTAACGCACCGTGGTTCACCCTCTCCCGCATTGCGGGAGAGGGTGCCGAGCACCGCGCGCCGATGCGAGGCGGGTGAGGGTCCACCCGCATCACGTTTCGGAGAAAATTCGATGAAACTCCGCCACAACCCGGCCTCGCCTTTCGTTCGCAAGGTCATGGTCTGCGCCCACGAGCTGGGCCTCGCGGGCAGGATCGAGCTGCTGAACACCGCGGTCAGCCCGGTCGAGGCCAACGCGACGCTGGCCGACGAGAACCCGCTGATGAAGATCCCGGCGCTCGTCACCGATGATGGCGAGGTGCTGTTCGACTCCCCTGTGATCTGCGAGTACCTCGACAGCCTCGCCGGCGGCAAGCTGTTCCCGGCATCCGGCAAGGCGCGCTGGACGGCGCTGCGCCAGCAGGCGCTCGGCGACGGCATTCTCGACGCGCTGATCCTCTGCCGCTACGAGATCGCCGCGCGGCCCGAGGAAAAGCGCTTCGACGGCTGGACAGAGGGTCAGATGAAGAAGGCGCATCAAGGCCTCGCGGCGCTCGAACAGGAGGATCTGTCGGGCCGCACGATCGGCACGGTCACCGCCGGCTGCACGCTCGGCTATCTCGATTTCCGCTTCCCGAACGATGGCTGGCGCACCCGCCATCCCAAGCTCGCCGAATGGTACAAGGGCGTCGAAGCGCTGCCCTCGATGCAAGCGACCAAACCGCCGGCGGGGTGACTGCTAAGCGAGCATCCGGATGCCGGCGAGTATCAGTGTCGTTGCCAATGCCGGCCGCAGGACAAATTCC
>JASHUW010000054.1 GCA_030039815.1 Alphaproteobacteria bacterium | reverse complement strand
CCTGGGGCGCCGCATCAACGCCTATGTGATGGGCCTGCCCGTCGCCGAGAGCGAGGAACTGCTCGACGAGTTGTGGGCGCACATGGTGCAGGACAAATACACCTGGCGGCAGGACTGGCAGGTCGGCGACCTCGTGTGGTGGGACAATCGCTGCGCGATGCATCGCCGCGACGCCTTCGACCCCTCCGCCCGCCGGCTGATGCACCGCACCCAGCTCAAGGGCACCCGGCCGGTTTGAGTGCTCCGCAATTCCCTCTCCCGCTTGCGGGAGAGGGTGGCGAGACGCGAAGCGGCGAGCCGGGTGAGGGTAGTGCCGTCGCAAAGTACCCTCACCCTCCCATCGCTCGCGCGATGGGTCCCTCCCTCTCCGGCAAGCGGGAGAGGGGTCAGCGGAGGGACAATGGCCAATAATGTCGCCCTCAACCGCCTCGGCCAGATCGGCTTCTCGGTCGCCGACATCGATCGCGCCGAGGCGTTCTATCGCGACATCCTCGGCCTGCGGCATCTCTATCGCTACGGCGACCTGACCTTTTTCGACTGCGCCGGGGTGCGGCTCCTGCTCGAGAAATCAAACAACCCGACTGCCGGCTCGCCGCTCTATTTCATCTGCCATGACATCGCGCTCGCGGTCGCCGAGCTGACGGCGCGCGGCGTCAAGTTCGACGGGCCTGAAGGCAAGCCGCACCTCATCGCTCGCATGCCCGACCACGATCTGTGGATGGCCTTCTTCACCGACCCGGACGGGCATACGCTCGCGCTCATGCAGGAAGCGCCGAAAGGCTACGTGCCGCCAACAGCATAACGGAGGATCCCCATGCCCCACCCCACCCGCGTCGCCCTCGTCACCGGCTGCGGCAAGCCGATCGGCATCGGCAATTCGACCGCGCGCGCCTTGGCGGCGAAGGGCATCGCCGTCGTCGTCTCGGACGTCCGGCCGGCCGGCGTCGCCAACGAGTTCAACGCGCCGGAAGACACCGACGCCAATTGGGGCGGCGTCGACACCCTGGTCGAGCAGATCACCAAGGCCGGCGGCACGGCGTCTGCGGTGCTCGGCGATGTCAGCCAGGAGGCGGACGCCAACCGCATGGTCGCCGAGGTGCTGAGCCGTTATGGGCGGCTCGACATCCTCGTCAACAATGCTGGCGCGCCGCAGGGCGCCGACCGCAACGAGATCGAGAATGTGCCGGTCGATGCCTGGGATTTGACCATGGGGGTCAACGCCAAAGGCGCGTTCCTGATGTCGCGCGCCGCGGTGCCGGCGATGCGCAAGGCGCGCTGGGGCCGCATCGTCAGCGTCTCGTCCAAGGCGGCGTTCCGCCCCGGCAAGCGCCGCGCCACCTATGCCGCGTCGAAGGCGGCGATCGTCGGCTTCACCAAGTCGCTGGCGCTCGACCTCGCGCCGTTTGGCATCACCGTCAACGCGGTCTGCCCCGGGCCGATCCGCACCTCGCGCGCGATCAGCACCAACCGCCGCGAATACGGCGACGACCTCGAACGCGGCTTCCGCGAGCGCTCCAAGGACATCCCGCTCGGCCGCTTTGGCGAGCCCGACGAGATCGCCTCGATGATCGCCTATCTCGCCTCCGACGAAGCCGGTTTCGTCACCGGCCAGGCGATCGGCGTCGATGGGGGATGGTAAGGCTTACCGGCTGAGCCATTTCTGGCGGTAGCGGCTGGTCAGCCGGCGGGCATAGGCATAGGCCGGCAACTCCGTCAGCTCGCGCAACCGGAAGCCGCGCAGCTTGGCTTCGCTGACCGTGCTGCCGCGCCATTTGACCTCGTCGCTGAGCCAGGCCGCGAGCCACAGCGGCGGCAGCATCAGGTCGCGGATCAGCATCGCCGCCGGCATCCGCCACGACAGATGCCAGGCGGCGCAGCGCGCCAATGCTGCCTCGGCGCCGAACCAGATCCCCAGCAGCAGCAAGCAGACAAGGCCGACATTCTCGCCGAGCACCGCCGCGGCATAGGCGCCGGCGATGAGCGGAAAGAAGCAGCCGGTCAGCAGTTCCGGCAAATAGAGCGCGGGAAAGGTGATCCGCCGCAGCCGTGCCCACCGCACCTGACGCGCCCAGACCTCGGCCGCGCGACGCCCGGCGAGCGGTTGCTCGAAGGGGCTGCCCATGACATGCACCGAGCGGCCGATGCCGCGCACCAGCTTGGTCGTCGCGGCGTCCTCGGCGACCTCTTCGCCCAGCGCGCGAACGCCGCCAATCTCGTCGAGGATGTCGCGGCGGAACAGCATGTTCTTGCCCTGCGCGAACCCCAGGCCCAACGTGTCGCTGACATATTCCCAGCGCGCCTCGAAGGTGTTGAGGAAGGCGCATTCGAGCTCGGCCCAGAAATTGGCCGGGCGCGAGGCGATCGGCACCGAGACGACACAGCCGCTGTCTGGCCGCCAGCGCGCGAGCAGCCGCTGGATATAGTCCCGTGGCATCAGGACGTTGCTGTCGGCCATGATCTGCCACACCCCGCGCGCCGCGTCGAAGCCTTTGACGACGTTGTTGAGCTTGGGGTTGGGGCCGGCCCGATCGTCGCCGATCAAGAGGCGCGCGCGCTCACCGGGATGCGCCGCGATCAGCTCGCGCACCAGGCCGACAACGGGATCGTCCTCGCGCGCCGCGCAGAACACGATTTCATAGTCCGGGTAGTCGAGCCCGAAGGTCGAACCCAGCGTCTCGCGGGCGAAATTGTCGATACCGCAGACCGGCCGCACGATCGTCACCGGGGCGGCGTCGGCGGGTGGGGGCAACGGCTTGGTGCGAGCCCGGCAGCGGATCGCGGCGATCGCGGTGCTGAGCACCTGGAGGCTCGTCGCGAGGATGCAAAACCCCGCCGCCCAATTTGTCAGCGCCATCGTTTTCGCCCAGATGTAGTCGCGTCCGCGTGTCGCTTCTACAACCGGTGGATGACAGATTGATGGCGCCCATGATCCCTCTCCGCCCCTGGGGGCGGAGAGGTTAGGTGAGGTGGGGGATTCCAGAGGTGTCCGCGCATTCCCACCTCACCCGACCGCCGCTATGCGGCGGCCACCCTCTCCTCCCAAGGGGCGGAGAGGGAAATCAACCTAGGCCGGCGGCGCCACCGCCAGGCGACCGACCGTGCCCTGGCGCTCGATAAAGCTGCCGACGAGGCCGTTTTTCTTGGCTTCCTCGACAAAGGCCTTGAGGAACGCGAACCCGGCGGCGTTTTTCTTCGGCGTGCCGACCGCCTGCTGCACCGCGGTGAACTGGCCGTCGAGGATGCGCGAGCCCGGCCGTTTCGCCTGCTCGTCGATGAGCCCCGGCCGCAGCCCGGCATAGGCGTCGAACCCGCCGGCGTCGAACGCCTTGAGC